>DATHPL010000100.1:0-21156 GCA_035483915.1 Bradyrhizobium sp. | reverse complement strand
CCTATGATGCAGATCACAGACTCGTCTGCGGCGGACTCGTCGAAACGCATATTCACTTGGATAAGGCCTATCTGATTGAGCAATGTCCTGCCTTGACGGGGCGCGACATTAGCCCCGTGCCGTACACCTCTTCAATCAAGCCGAAGCTATCCACGGAAGACGTTTATGGCCGGGCGGAGCGGGCGCTGAAGCAGTGCTTGATGCGGGGAACCACGCATATCAGAACGCACGTCGAAGTCGATCCTGTCATCGGGATGCGCGGCTTCGACGCCATCGAGAAACTGGCCGCGGACTATCGATGGGCGGCCGACATTCAGATTTGCGTGTTTCCGCAGGACGGGCTGACGAATCTGCCAGGAACGGAAGAGTTGATCATCCAGGGTTTGCGGCGAGGCGCAAATGTAATCGGCGCCGCTCCACGGTACGATACCGACGCCAGGGCGCAAATCTTACGTATTTTTGAGCTTGCTCGAGAATTCGATGTCGATGTTGATATGCATCTTGATGTCGGCCCGACTGCCGAGCACTTGGACGTCTACGATGTGATCGAACTCACGAAGCGGCACGGTCTGGGTGGCCGTGTCACCGTCGGCCATATGGCAAAGCTTTCGTTGTTGCCACCAGCAGAGCTGGAAAATGTTGGCGCGCGGCTTGCCGACGCCGGCATTAACGTAACCGTGTTGCCCGCTACTGATCTTTTCCTGATGGGTAGGAAGCATGATCATGCGGTCCATCGCGGCGTGGCCGATGCAAATTTTCTTGTTAAGTGCGGCGTGAATTGTTCGATATCGTCAAATAACATCATGAACCCATCCACACCGTATGGCGACTGTTCCCTCATTAGGATTGCGAACCTTCAAGCCAACGTGCTGCAGATCGCGCAACCCCACGAGTTGGCCGACTGCTTTCATATGATTACTGATCGGTCAGCGCGCATTCTCAATATCAAGAACTATGGCGTCGAGGTGGGCAATCCGGCCGACATCGTCGTGATCGACGCGCCATCGCCAGAAAAGGTGGTCGCGGAGCTTCGGCAGCCCGTTGCGGTCTTCAAGCGCGGGAGACGGACCGTGACTTGGGATCTGCCGCAACTTTTACACCCGGCGAGTGCCTGAAATAACGTTGCCAAAGCGCTCGGCCGTCAAGGTCGGGCGCAGTCGGCCAACTGGCGAACAAGATGGGCTCGCTACGGCGCTTTGGACGGAGCCGCGCCGTAATTCGCCTCCAGGTAGGAGATGATCTGCTTGGTCTGGTCTGCATCGATTGGCGCGCCGATGGCGACCATGCGATGCACGATCGCCTCCCACTGCCGGCCGGGACGCGCGACGGCGACCACGCGGTCCACACCGTGGCAGGTCCCACAGGCGCCGGCGACGAGGTCCGCCCCGGCACCATCGGGCAATTTCACGGGAGCAGGTGTTACGCCGGGGACCGGCACGCCAGGTCCGAAGTTGGTGGCGAGATATTTGACGACGTCATCGATTTCGTCTGGCCCAATCTGCGCGCCGCGCAAGACCATGTTGTAGACCTGCCGGCGCCAGCCGGCCTCGCCCATGCGCAATTGAGTGATCGGCCCGGCCCTGTGGCACTGGGTGCAGGCGACGGCGATGAGGTCACGGCTCGCTCCGTCCGGGAATGGGCCAGTCTGTTGGGCCTCTGCAGGAAAGCCTAGGAGGAAAACACTTGCGGCCGCCAGAATGAACCTTCGCATGATCAAGCCTTCTTCGTGCGTTTGGCGGCGATCGAATATGGCGGGTACCATTCCGAAGCTGCGCCGACGCCGGCGCGGTCGACGAGAATATCGAGCAAATAGGGGCGGCCCTCGATGTTGGCGCGCTTGGCCCGGGCGAGGTGCTCCTGGATCTTTGAGGGATCGCTGACCGTCTCGCCCTCGACGCCATAGGCGGCGGCGGCTTTCGCAAAGTCCACATCGGGGCTGCCGTTGTAGCAGGTCATATCCTTGCCGGAGTTGAACTGCTGCGGGCCGGTAAAACTCCAGATGCGGTTGCGCTCGTTGTTGTAGCTGCGGTTGTTGACGACAATGTTGGTGATCGGCGCCTTGTAGCGCGCCTGGCTCCATAGCGGTTGCGGGCCGCCGAACATGGCACTGCCGTCTCCCATGGCGGAGACCACCGGGCGGTTGGGGCGGGCGAGTTGCGCGCCCATGGCCGCTGCCTGCGCCCAGCCAAGGATATTGGCGCTGGTGGAGACGAAGGTTTTATCGGTGCCACCAAAATTCATCATGGAATCCATGACGCGGCCCGACTCGCAATCCGTGACGAAGATGGTCTCCTTGTCGAGGCTACTTTCGAGTTCGATGCCCAGACGCTCCATGGTGATGGACGAGCCATTGTCGAGATCTTTGACGGTCTCGGCGCGCATCTTGGCGGTGCCGGCGACGTAGGCGCGGGTACGGACAGAGCGCGCGTCGGCGATCTGCTTCAAGCGGTCGGCGGTCGCCATGCTTTTGACGGCGGTGATGATGTCGGCAAGACCGAGCTTGATGTGCGCGACGATGGGCATGTCGATCGGCCACGAACGCGCAAGTCCCGTCGGATCGTTTCGCATGGAAATGGTAACGGCGTTGGGCATGCGCTGTTCGCCGAGTTGACTGCCGACGTTGAAGTGGACGTCGACAGGACTGGAGAAGGGCCCGCCGGGGACGAAGCTGCCCACGAATTGAGGGTCTCGGGTCGGATAGGGTTTGGACCAGTTGCCGAGCGAGCCGCCGACGGTGGTGACGGGAATGCCGAGCAGGTTGGCGAGTTCGACCACTTCCGCTTCCGCCTGGCACAGTGTGACTTCGTCCCCGGCAGTAATCAGCGGGTTGCGCGCCTCGATCAGCCGCTTGGCGATGGTTTCGACATCGTCGCGGTCGGGACGGATTTTCATCGCCACGTTGAACAATCGGCCGTCGTAAATGTCGGCGGTGGCGGTCGCCCGCAGCAAGTCGTCGGGAATCGAGAGAAAGACCGGGCCGACCGGCGGGGTGGTGCCGAATTTGAGGGTTCGCCGGGTTACGTCGGCGATGCCGGCCGTGTTCTCGGCCACCCAGAACGATTTGGTGATGGGCGCGACCATCGGCTCCTGATGGTCGTAGTCCTGCGGCCAGTCGCGCCCAGTGGTTTCAGTGCCGAATGCCGCGACGGTGAGCAGGACGGGGATGCGATCTTTCCAGCTGTTGACCAGCATGGTCATGCCGCTGGGCAGACCTACATTGGCGATCTGGGCAACACCGATCTTGCCGGAGAGCCGGGCATAGCCGTCGGCCATGGCAACAACGGCGCCTTCATGAACGCCTTTGATGAGCTGGATTTCCGGCATGTCGATCAGCGCATCATAGATCGGAGCGTCACCGGTCGATGGATTGAAAAAGATGAATTCCGTGCCGGCGGCTTTAAGTTGCTCGATATAGAGCTTGCCGCCGGTGCCGGTAACCTTGCGGACGGCCCCGCCGCCGGCCGCTTGAGCCATCGCGGGGCTTGGAGTTATCGACTCGACGATTGTTTTAGCCGCGGAGGCAGTCAGCCCAGCGGCGCCGAGGCCGCGCATGAGATCGCGCCGTGAAATCCCATTGTTGAGGTATTGCCTGATGAGCTCCTTCATCGTCATCCTCCCGTAATTCCGATCTGGTGTCGGCTTTTTTAACGTGACGCTGGCGCATGTTTTTAACTGCGCTCATTACGCTACCACCGTGATCGAATATCAAGCCCCAGCGGCTGATTGGAGCCGAGCTTTCTCTCGCAGGTGCGAGCCGGACTGCGGCCGGACAGTGAGCATGACGCCGGCGCAGGGGATTGCCGAGCCGGTGGTCGCCAATTAGTCTGTTTGAAATTCCATAAAAGACTTCCCGGGAGGCACTGAGACGAGTGAGTGGCAGCATGCGCCAGGAAACGACGCAGGTTTTGATCGTCGGCGGCGGACCCTGCGGCCTGATGCTGGCAAACGAACTCGGAAGACGCGGCATCAACGCGATTCTGATCGATCAGAAGGTTTCGACGGCGTTCAATCCGCAGGCCAACGCCACGCAGGCTCGATCCATGGAGTATTTCCGGCGGTTGGGTTTCGCCGACGAAATCCGCGCCATGGGTATGCCGGACGACTATCCCACCGACATCGCCTATTTTACGCGGTTTACCACGCATGAATTGGGAAGGGTCAGCCTGCCGTCCGCGCGCGAAGCGCAAAAACTGATCAAGACGATGAGCGGTTCCTGGAGTGCTGCAGAACTGCCGCACCGGGTGGGCCAGAAATTCGTCGAAGCGGTGCTCTATCGGCATGCCAAGGCCTGTCCTTCGATCGATCTGGCCTTTTCCTCGCGCGTGGTCGTTATCGAACAGACGGCCGATGGCGTGATGGCGGAGACAGAGGGCGTTGATGGCGGGCCAAAGCGGCAGATTCGGGCGCAATATCTGGTCGGCGCCGACGGACCACGCAGCCTAGTGCGTCGCCATCTCGGTGTCGAATATTCCGGCGATAGCGATGTCAATCGCGACTTCATGGGCGGGCGCATGCTGGCGCTCTATCTGAGGGCGCCTATGTTTTACCAAATCTGTCCATATGCCAGATCGTGGATGTACTGCAGCTTCAACGCCGAGCGGCGCGCTTTGCTGATCGCGGTCGACGGTAAAGGCGAGTTCGTCTTCCATACGCAGGTGCGCCCCGACGAAGATCCAAACTCGGTGGACGATACCAAGGCCCTGGACATGTTCCGGCAGGCGGTCGGCGCGACCATACCGGTTGATATCCTGTCGCGGGATTTCTGGATCGCCGGGCGCGCGCTGGTGGCCGATAGCTTCCGTTCCGGCCGCATGTTTCTCGGCGGCGACGCGGTCCATCTGTTCACGCCGACCGGCGGCATGGGCTACAACACGGCGATCGAAGATGCTGTCAATCTTGGCTGGAAACTTTCCGCCGTCCTGAAACGGCAGGCGCCGGAAGCACTGCTGGACAGTTACGAGGCCGAACGCCGGCCCGTGGCACTTCGCAATACCGGTTTTGCCCAGAGCTTTGCCGATTCCATCGGTCTGTACCGGCCTTCGCCCGCACTTGAGGCGGAGGGGAGGGCTGGGGAAACATCGCGCCGGCGCGCGGGTGAATATCTCGCCAACCATGCGAGAGCTGAATTCAATATTCCCGGTTTTACGTTCGGCGCGCGATATGACGGCTCACCCGTTATTGCCAGCGATCCGGCGCCGTCTCCCCCGGATACACCCACCGCCTATGTGCCATCAGGTAAACCCGGTGGCCGTGCGCCGCATGTCTGGCTCCCGGATGGCCATTCGCTGTTCGATAGCTTTGGTTTCGAATGGACGTTGCTTTGCCTTGGCGACAACGAGCGTCAAGCCGACGCATTTTTGTCGGCGGCTGTTGAAGCCGGATTGGATCTCAAAGTGGTCAGCGTCGACGACGAGGAAGCGCGCGACCTCTACGAAAGCGATCTCGCGCTGATCCGCCCCGATCAGATCGTAGCCTGGCGGCACGTCGCGGGTTCCATCGTTGATCCGGCTGAGGTCATCGCGCACGCCCTCGGCGGCTCGGTGAAGAGCAGGAAGGGCGACAAGAACACGAATGAGCACGCTGCGCCCCTTTGCAACGAGCGTGAGGTGGCGCGGCGGCAAATTCAATAATCGCCGCGTGGGCGGCGTCGACAAAATCTCGGCCGCAAAGAGCTGAGGACGAACCGGAGGAAAAATGGACAGCAAGCGATGGTCGATCGTCGCGGCCTCCTCGTTGGCTCTCGTTGCGAGCCAGGGGCCCATCAATGTTTTCGCAACCGGCACATTTATCAAACCAATCTCTCAGGAGCTTGGCTTCGGTCGCGGCGACATCGCCACCGCAATCGGCATATCCAGCGTCTTGACGGCCGTCGCATCGCCGTTTTTTGGCCGCATGATCGATCGCTTTGGCGTACGGATCCCACTCGCGATATCCATCGTCCTCTTCGCCCTTTCCACGGCGGCATTGTCGCTGCTGCCACGCTCGGTGTTCGCCCTCTACGCGATGTTCGCGTTGACGGGTCTGGTGGCGATCGGTCAAACGCCGGGTTCTTATTCGAAAGTCGTTGCGGCCTGGTTCGACCGTCAGCGTGGTTTCGCTCTGGGCATCGTGCTGGCCGGGGTTGGAATGGGGACAGTCGTCATACCGATGATCTGCAACACCTTGATAGGAACATTCGGTTGGCGCGAAGCCTATCTCGGTCTGGCCGGCCTGATCATTCTGTTGGCTCTCCTGCCTGTGTTGGCTTTTGTCAGAGAGCCGACCAAAGCCAATGCTGGAACGCCTGTCGGCGATCTAGCGCCGGGCGCTGTGCTTCCCGGTGTTTCTATGAAGGAGGCCGCGCGCGACCCGCGCTTTTGGTATCTGCTGATCTCCTTCTTCCTTGCAGTGGTCGCGATCAATGGCAGTCTGGTGCATGTCGTTCCGATGCTGACTGATCGCGGGATGTCGTTGTCAGACGCCGTCAAGATCATCTCCTCGTCCGGTATCGCGCTCATTGTCGGCCGGTTGCTCGCGGGATGGATTATCGATCGGATATTCGCGCCTTACGTCGCGGTTTTTTTCCTGGTCTGCCCGTTGGTGGGGCTTCTAATTCTGGCGCTCGAGCCTGGCGCTGTGTCGCCTCTTGTCGGCGTTCTCCTGCTCGGCCTCGGCATCGGCGGCGAAACTGACCTGTTATCGTATATGGTTTCTCGTTATTTCGGATTGGCCAAATTCGGCACGATTTACGGCTGGATTTTCATGGCTGCATTAGCCGGCAATGCCGTGGGATCATCGATCCTGGGATGGGCGTTCCAGCTGACCCACAGCTATTCAGCCACGCTCGTCGCCTATAGCGTGCTGTTGGCCGTCGCCACGGGGTTTACCTTGGTTTTGGGCCCGTATCGCTATCCGCCCTCCCGTCGTCGCGACGTGTCCAATGAGCTTGAACTGCGAACGATCGGTTGAAGGTGCATGCCATACCTAATTGAACCGCATCTTCATTAATCGCTCGGCGTTGCCCACCATGATCTTGCGCCGAACCTCGGGATCGAGACCGAGTTCATCGAGCGCCTTGATATGCGCCGGGATCGGTGCCAGTGGTGCATCGGTTGCAAATACGACGCGGTCTGCGCCGAAGAACTCGATACCACACGGCAAGCCGTAACGGCCTCCAAACATCGCGGTGTCGGCGTAGAACTCTTTGAAATACTCCAAATGCGGTCGCTTCAGCGAGGATAACACCTTGGTGTGATCCTCCTCGATCGTCCGGGCGCCCAGCACCTCCATGCCCGGGCCGATGCGACCGTCGAAGAAAGGAATCATGCCGCCGCCGAGGTGGTGCGTAATGATCTTGAGTTTGGGATGACGATCGTACAGGCCGTCGAACACGAGCCGTGCCATCGCCACCGTGGTCTCATAAGGCCAGCCGAAGCACCACCACATCTCAAAGCGGGATCGCGGCTCGGAGGCATAGTCCGGCATGCTCGACGTGCGCGCCGGATGCAGCCAGATCGGCAAATCGTGGGCGGCCATCGCAGCGAAAAACGGGCGGAAGCGCGGCTCGTCCAGCGGATGGCCGGCAATGTTGGTGAAGGTCTGGACTCCGCGCGCGCCCATCTTGATGGCGCGGTCGATCTCGGCGATGGCGGCATCGACATCGTGCATCGAGACCGCGGCGGCGAACGCCGGGAAGCGGTCAGGATACTTGGTGCACAACTCCGCCATGGCGTCATTCGCGACACTGGCCAGGTTCTTCGCCACTTCGCCTTCGGCGATATCCTCGATCGGCGGATTGGGTAGAGAGATGATCTGCCGGTAGTCGCCGATCTCGTCCATGTCCCGAAAACGCAGATCGAGATCGAACAGCTTTTGCACGGTCCGCAGCCGCTTGCCGATGCTGCCAAGTTTGGGGGAGCCGCGCTCCAACTCCTGGAAGAAACGATTCGGTAAAATGTGGGTGTAAATGTCTACGATCACGGCCGGCCTTTCGTGCTCTTGCTGTTTTTAGATGGCCCAGGGTGGCTACTTCAGATTAGCTGAACGTCGAGGAACAGGAAATGCCCACGCCCAGTGTCGGGTCGGCTTTTGACTCGTAGCGGACCTCGCTAAAGCCTATTTGCCGTCAACATTGCAGTTACCTTCATCAAGTGGTCTGTAGGCATCTTTCTGCGAAATTACGCGTATCTCCTTATAATAATCCCATGGGTATTTGCTTTCGGCCGGAGATTTAACCTCGTACACGCTGACATCAAACAGGACGCGACCGTCTCGTCTTACGCTGCCCTTACGGCCAAAGAAATCGACGGGCATATGGTGCATCTGCTCGCTAACTGCCGGTGCTGCGTCCGTGCCAGCAGCTTGAACGGCGTGAAGATAATGAAGAACGGAAGCGTAGACGGCGGCTTGCTCTTTTGTCGGCATCACGTGACGTTCAGAAAAGAACCGCTTTGCCCATTCGCGGGAGGCTTCACTCTGATCCCAATAGAAGCCTTCGACGACGCTAAGGCCTTGGGCGATAGACAGTCCCATACTGTTTATATCTGAAATGAACACCAGAAAGCCGGCCAGCCTTTGTGTGGGTGTAAGTCCAAACTCGGCCGCCTGTTTGATAATTTCGATCGTGTTCGACCCTACGCTCGCAATCCCGACCACCTTTGCCTTTGAGTTTTGAGCCCGTAGCAGGAACGATGCGAAATCGGGTGAATTATTAGGAAACCGCGCTTCTCCTATGAATCGACCACGCTTGTTTATTGTCGCGAGTGCATCTCTCTGCAGCGACGCCCCCAGCGCGTAGTCCGCGGTGAGAAAAAACCAGGTATCTTCGCCTTGGTCCAACAATCCGGCGGAGAGGGCCGTTGCCAGGGTAAATGTGTCATCTGCCCAATGGAGCGTAAACGGCGCGCAGGCTTTACCGGTGATGTCGGAGGTCGCTGCGCCTGAGATCAGAAGTATCTTCTGCTTTTCGCGAGCAAGCTCTTGAACCGCGAGCGCTGCGGACGAAACGGGGAGATCGACGATCACGTCGACTCCTTCCGTGTCGAACCATCGCCTCGCAACGCCGACGGCAACATCCGGCTTCATAAGGATGTCGGAGTCCACGACTTCAATTGCCTTGCCTAAGACTGTTCCGCCAAAATCACGAGCGGCCATCCGCGCCGCATACGCTGCGTTTGGTCCGCTTGCGTCGGCGCCTACGCCCGTTTGGTCACTCAAGACGCCGATTTTGACGACGTCACCGGAAATTTGCGCATCCGCGCTACGCGCCAACACCGTTGCAGCGAGGAGCAGAGCAATTCGGAAAAATAGGCGCATGGTCACTCCGGGAAATTGAGGCTTATTGGTAACCATCAAGCTCAACGACCGTCTGTCAAGTAGCGTTTGGTGTCCGCTGAATGGCTTTGATGTCATCGCTCATCTGCAATTTGCATTCTTGACTACAGGCGAAAACGAACGGCTCATTGCATCACCAATCCATGCAACAAGTTTGGGCAACAATTGCCGAAACGGTGACGGCCGGAGGCGACGGATATGGAAGAAATTACCGAGAGCCATTTCAAGCCGGAGCCGGCACGCGAGCCGCTCTCGCCGGTGGCATGGCGCGATCTACGCGAGTGGCTGGCTCTTGTTGAGGACCATAATCTCCTCAAACATATCACAGCAACGGTTGATCCCGATGAAGAGCTCGGCGCAATTACGTTCCTTGCGTCGCGGCAGCCGCAGTCTCCCGCATTGTTGTTCGAAAACCTGCTTGGCGACGGTTCGGCGGCGCGAATATTGACAAACATGTTAGGCGCCAGCAAGGAGAGGTACGCTCTCGCTGTGGGCATAGATCCAAATCTGTCTACTCTCGAAATGATTTCGGCGACGCGTTCGTTGATGGTGCGTTCAATTGAACCTGTTCACATCTCCAAACAGGCAGCTCCCGTCAATGAGGTTGTCATCACGGGGGACGACATCGACTTGACGCGATTCCCCGTTCCGAAGTTCTGGCCCGGGGATGGTGGACGGTTCATTGGAACCGGAGACATCACATTGACGAGTTCGCCCGAGAGCGGCCGAATTAATGTCGGCTGCTATCGTCAGATGTTACATGGGCCAACGCAGATCGGTTTGTACTGTTCACCCGGAAAACATGGGCTCCTTGATCGTGAAGCGTGGTGGGCGAGAGGTGAACCATGTGAGGTCGTCGCAGCCTATGGTATTGACCCTGTTTTGTTTATGGTTGCTGCTCAAGCATTCGGTGCAGAACAGTCCGAACTCGATGTAGCTGGTGGAATTTTAGGAAGACCCATCGAGCTTACCGCCGCGGAATATGTAAGCTTGCCAATTCCAGCGCATGCGGAATTCGTGATCGAAGGCGTCTTACATGCCGGCAACGTCCTTCCAGAAGGACCTTTGGGGGAATTTACCGGCTATTACGGACGAGAACGTTCACCGCAGCCGGTCATCGACGTAAAAGCTATTCATCATCGGAAGTCACCGATCTTTACGCACGCATTGATGGCGAGATATCCCTCCTGCGAAATCGGTGCATACTACGCTATTATGCGTTCCGCGCGGATCCTCGACGACCTGGAAAGAATCGGTGTGCCAGGAGTTGTGGCAGCTTATTGTCATCCGGCAGCGGCATCAGGCTGGGGGATGGCTGTCGTCTCGGTGCAGCAGAAATATGCCGGCCATTCAGCGCAGGTTTTGGCCTTGGCGGCGCAATGTCCGGCGGCTGCCTATTATACAAAATGGGTCATCGTGGTCGACGAAGATGTCGACCCGACGGACATTGGCGATGTCTTGTGGGCTTTGAGTACCCGATGCCATCCCAGCGAAGATATTGATGTTCTAAGGAACACGTGGTCGACGGGACTTGATCCCAGCCAGTTCCCGCCAGAGGCGCGGCCGTATGGTTCGAAAGTCTTGATAAACGCCTGCAAACCACATCGGCACCTTAAACAGTTTCCACAATCTACGCTTCTACGACGTTCTACGCACGATAAAGTGGTCGCGCGCTGGAATGAATTGGGCTTCGATGGCGTTCCGCCAAAGCTCACGGCCTTTGATCCGGGCTAGCAGCAAAAGCGAAGCTCGCTATGTCCGCAGGCGCGGAGAGGCGCGGGGGCCGCAGGTTCGAATCCTGCCACTCCGACCAGAAATCATTGGGGTTTTTCTGATTTCGGTCGCCGGTCAAGTGAGCACCTGCCTATTGCGACGAAGCCGCCGCATTGCATAGGTCAGGCCGTTGCCATGAAGGTGGCTACCTTGCCGCTTCGGCGTGAGCCCGTCATCGTGTCGACTGCCGCTGGCAAGCAATCGTCCGGCTCAAGGAACGATGACGGCGGAGGGAGGCTGGAACGCCAAATGCGCTTCATCGAACTCGATCATATCGCGCTCCGCTACGAACTGAGTGGCAAGGGCGAACGCACCTTGGTGCTCGTGCACGAAATGGGCGGCTCGCTCGAAAGCTGGGACGAGATTGTTCCGCATTTTGCACCATCGCGCCGCGTTTTGCGATACGACACCCGCGGTGCCGGCATGTCGCAAAAAGTCCGGGGCGAACTCGCCTTTGAAACGATGGCCTCGGATGTTGCCGCTTTGCTCGATTCGCTCCGAATAACCGGCAAGGTGGCACTTGCGGGCGTTGCCGTCGGTGGTGCGATCGCGCTTCAATTCGCCGCCCAGTATCCCGAGCGGGCAAGCGCCGTCATCGTCGGCAGCCCTGCCACCGGCATCTCGCCGGCTCGGCGTGCGGCGGCACTCGAACGCCTTGCCAAGATCGAAGCCGGCGAGATGGCGTTTGCCGTCGAGGACGCGATGCTGAATGGTTATGCTCCGGAGTTGCGCGGCGACACTGAGCGCTTTGAACGATTCCGGGCACGCTGGCTCGGCAACGATCCCGCAAGCTATGCGACGATCTGGCGAATGCTGGCGAACGCTGACATGCAAAAAGCGCTGAGCGAGGTACGGTGCCCGACGCTCGTGATCGGCGGAAGTCTTGATCGCGTCCGACCGCCGCCAATGGCGCAAGAAGTCGCCAAAGCGATTCCCGGCGCGCGTTATATCGAAGTCAGGACCGGACACTACATGGCGGTGCAAACGCCCGATCTGATCGCAAAGGGCGTCGATGATTTCCTAAGGTCCGTCGACGCCTGATAGCCTGTCAATAGTCCCCACGTATCAAGGTCTTCCCAAATGGCACCACAACCGACACAGCAGACCCCCGGCGTATATCATCGCAAGATCGGAGATATCATCGTCACCGCCATCAGCGATGGTTACCTGGACGGCAATCTTGAAGTGATGCGCAATGTCGATCTCGACAAGGCGCATACGATTTTGCGCGAAGCTTTTCGGCCGGCACGGCGAACCAGCGTCAATACGTTTCTGATCCACTCGAAAGGCCGTCTGGCGATTATCGATACCGGTTCGGGCAATTATTTGCTGCCGACCGCCGGTTTCGTCCAACGCAACCTCGCAGCCGCTGGCATCGATCCGAAGTCGATCGATACGGTGTTGCTGACTCACATGCATCCGGATCATTCCGCCGGTCTGACCGAGATGCCGAGTGGCCGGTTGTTGTATCCGAATGCGGAACTGGTCATGCACGAAAACGAATTGCCGCACTGGTTCGACGACGGCGCGATGGCAAAGGCCGACGAGCGGGCGAAGAAGCTGTTTTTCCAGGCGGGCCGCGAGCAGGTCGCGCCCTACAAGAACCGCACCCGGCTGTTCAAGCAGGGCGAAGTTTTTCCTGGCGTGACCGCCGTGCCGAGCCACGGCCATACACCGGGTCATACCGCCTATCTGGTCGCATCGGGCAACGATCAACTGATGATCTGGGGCGACACGGTCCACGTGCCGGAAGTGCAAACGGCGCTTCCCGATGCTGGCATGGGCTTCGATACCGACCTGGCCATGGCCGCAGCTTCACGCAAACGCATGTTCGATCGGGTCAGCGCCGACGGCATTCTGGTTGCAGGGATGCATTTGCATTTCCCGGCCTTTGCGCGGCTGGCGCGGCGAGGCGAGGGCTACGCGCTTTACCCCGAGGCCTGGGTTCACGCACTGGGTTAGACCCGACAACGAGCACCTCTACCCTAGGGACGTCCCGAGTACGAATGTGCCCGGTGAACTGCTTTGCTTGGCACAAGCTAATCCTGCAAGCGAAGTCCAGAAATGATCGAGGCATTCAATTTAGCGACGGCTCACCTTTTCCAGGACGCATTGGCGTCGCAGGCTCGGTTGCGTTTTAGAGTATTCGTCGAGCAGCGCGGATTGCCGCACTCTCACTACCGCGGTCTCGAATACGATGAGTTCGATACCCCGTCGGCCATCTATCTGGTGTGGCGAGATCGGGATCAGGTGGTGCGAGGTCTCGTCCGCTTGTTGCGTACCGACCGGCCCTACATGTTGAAGAGTTTTTGGCCCTGGCTGGTTGCGTCTGGTCAACTCCCCGAGGCCGCAAACGTCTGGGAAATGACGCGCGTCTGTGTCGACAAGACGGTGGCGCCTGCGTTGCGAAGGACCATTCTTCCCGAACTGCTGACGGCGGCGAAGGAATTCTTTGTCGACCAGGGCTCGATCGGCATGATTGGCGTGACCAGGGCTCACCTGCTTTCGCATTTCATACGACAGGGAATCGTTTGGCTCGGGGAGCCCGCGACGATCGAGGGCGAGACGGAGCGGGCGTTCTTTGTCCCAACCCGTTTCGTGAGACCGGATCACCACTGCGCAAGATACGGGATTGCGGATCTGGTACTGGCCGCGGCTGTGGAAGAGCGAAGGAATGCGGCATGAAGCCGGCGAACGAGGACCAAGCGGCCTCGAAAGCGGAAGTCGCCTATCGAATGGCTGACGCTGTAATGTACCTCAGCAGGGTTGCGGCTGAAGTTGGCATGAAGAGCATCTCCGCCGAATTGCTCGCGATCCGGAAAAGGCTGACGGGGAGCGCGGAGGCTCGGCTGCCCGACTGCCAAAAACGCAGAGCAGGAACCGAATAGAATTTCAGGAGAAGCCGGATGGCGCACGAAGCGACGTTCTCAAAACTGGAGTCGCAGGTTCGTTCCTATTGCCGGGAAACGCCGAACCTCTTCGCTACCGCGAGGGGCGCCGAAATATGGGACGCGAACGGGACGCGGTTCGTGGATTTCCTTTCGGGATGTGGCTCGCTGAACTATGGCCACAACCATCCGCACCTCAAAGAAGCGATCATCGATTACATTCTGCGTGACGGCGTGGCGAACGCGCTCGACTTCCATACCGAGGCGAAGTTGCAGTTCATGACCCGTTTCCACGACGTGGTGCTCAAGCCGCGAAATCTGCCCTATGTGATGCACTTCACGGGACCGACAGGTGCAAATAGCGTCGAGGCGGCGATCAAGCTCGCGCGAAAATGTACCGGACGGTATGCCGTCGCCGCCTTTACGAACGCGTTTCACGGGATGTCGATGGGAGCGCTTTCCGTCACGGGATCTGGATCGGCACGCAGTTCGCTCGAAGCCGGCCTGCAAGGCGTCATTCGCTTGCCGTATGACGGCTACCATGGCGCTGGCGTGGCAGACCTGGAACGCTTTCATCAGATGGCGCGCGACCCGTCGGGCGGCATCGACGAGCTAGCCGCCATTATCGTGGAAACCGTTCAGGGGGAAGGCGGCCTGAATGTCGCTTCCATTGCCTGGCTTCGCAAGCTCCGAGAGATATGTACGTCGCTTGGGGCACTTTTGATCGTCGACGATATCCAGGCCGGTTGCGGAAGGACGGGGACGTTCTTCTCCTTCGAGCGCGCCGGCATTGTTCCCGACCTCGTATGTCTTTCGAAATCGTTAAGTGGCTTCGGCCTGCCGATGTCGATGCTTCTGATCGACCCCGAACGCGATGTCTGGAAACCAGGCGAGCACAACGGCACCTTTCGGGGCAACGGACTTGCATTCGTGGCTGCAGCAAGAGTCATCGATTTCTGGGGGGATCCCAAATTTCAGAAACAGATCGGCGCTCGCGCCAAGACCATCGATGTCTGGATGAAAAAAATGCTGGCGAGATTCCCCGATGTACTTTCTCGCCAGAAAGGCCTGGGGCTGATGGCGGGTCTCGAATTCTTCTCCAGTGATGCCGCCCAGGCCGTTGCGGAGAAGGTGCGGCAGCGCGGCGTCCTCATTGAACGGTGCGGTCCTCACGATGAGGTGTTGAAACTGCTGCCGCCGGTCAACATCGATTGTGAGGTGCTCGATGAGGGATTGCAGCGCATGGATGCCGCTTTCGAGGATGCTGCTCCATTGCTGTCGGATGTGCGGCAATCCAAGGCTGCTCAAAGGCGAGAGGCTGCCTGAAGCAGGGTGCATTCAGAGCTTGATAAGCCCCAGCTGAAGAGCCTTGACGACGGCCGTAATCCGATTGCTGACCCCGAGTTTCCTGATGGTGTTGGAAAGATGGAATTCGACCGTCTTTTCCGAAATTGAAAGAATCTCGCCGATCTCCCAATTCGTCTTTCCCTCCTTGCACCAGCTGAGGCACTCGGTCTCTTTTTGCGTCAGGGCCTCGGAGGAGGATATCGTCTCGCCCTGCAATTCGCAGAGGCGGGTGCGATATTGCACCGTGAAGGCGTGAAGCAGCGGAAGCCGGGTTGCATCGGTCGTCTTCTGGTCACGCAGGCTCAGGCTGATCAGGTCGACTTCCGACCCCGGGCCATGCATCGGGATGGTCAGGCCGGAGTGCACGCCGAGATCCCGGCACTCCTCGATGAACAGCCGTTGACGTTCGGTCAGGCGGGGGCTGGCAAAAACCTGTGACCACAGAAACGGTCTCGTCGTCTGTCCGATATGCTGAACGATAGGGTCGATCTTGTCCCATTCATTCTCGAGGTAGCTCTTCCGGTAGCCGTCAGGAAAATGATTCCAGGGGATTCCCGCCAGGCGCTTGCCTCGGGTCTTGGCGAAGACGGCGTTCTGATATCCCTCGTTTTCAATGGTTTTGAGATACAGATTCAGCAGTTCGGTTTCGGAAGCGGCCTTCGACGATTCCGAAATGAATTCCTCAAGACGAATCGCCACCTCGCAAACCTCGCCAGTCTGGTTGAGCCCCGCGGCGGCAGCTTAATCCATTTGCGACAGGAATTCCCTCAGATGTTGATTGAATAGCTGGGGCTTCTCGACATGCGGCGCGTGCCCGGCATCAACCAACATAGGTCGCCTCAACCAGAGGTTATTATATTTCAGGGACTGTAAATAGGGGATATTTACAAAAGGATCCCGCTTTCCCTGAACGATCCCAAGGGGGCGTTTACATTCCCTGACCGCCTTCACCTGATCGGTACCAACCCCAGCCAGGCTGTTTTTCATCATCCAGTGGCGCGCGTTGCCGTCGGTGCGCGTAATGGCCCGCGCCAGTCCGGAGCGGCGGTCAAGCCTCGCGCCGGTCATCGCGCTACCATAGTTCATGACTTCCGCCGGCCCGAAGTTCCGTGCTCCGGCGAGGTTCATCGTCGAGGAACTGTTGAAGGCACGGGCCGCCCCGCTTGGGCTCAAATGGGTCGGCGGCGTGCCGGTAATCAGCAATGACCTCGCGCGAGCATCCGAATACCAGAGTTCGATGCCAACATGGCCGCCGAGAGACCAGCCCACGACGTGATAGGTACTTACTCCTAGCGTGTTCAGTAGCTTGCGAAGGATATCGGCATAGCCTGGGAAGCTGTAGATGGCTTCAGGATTTGCCGCGTCTTCCGATCGACCATGTCCGGGAAGGTCAGGCGCGATGCACCCATGGCCTGCCGCCCGCAACGCGGCCACTTGATGCCGGAAAATGTCTCCGTGCGACGAATTCCCATGAAGCAGAAGCACCGGCGTCTTGCGGCCATTGAGAATGATGGCCGACATCTTCATGGAATCGAGCGCGATGACGGTTCGATGTTTTTGGACCTGCTTTGCCAAGGCGAGGTCACCTCTTACTGGAGAAAATGGATCCGATTGACCAGCAATCTGGCTGCCGCCGTAAGGCGGCTATGCGCTGACGATCCCTCAACCACCTCCGCACACGCGTAGCGAAGCATTTGCAGCGCGACGGACAAATCGCCGCAACCACCGTGCCGGAGATTTTCGTTAGGCGCGGTATCCAGTTCAAGCAGATTATGAACCGCCGATCCGATGGCGGGATCAGAGGTGAAACAGATTTCGATGATCTCGCGGATAAATCCTTCCAGCGTCTCGAAATCGCTATTCGCTTCGGCAGTGATATGACCAAAAGAATGAATACGGATATCACGATCGGCCATGGAACCCTCCGCGCTGCAACAAGATAGCGGTGCAAGGGGGTGGTCCGGACCTCGGGAACACCCTAGGCCCCGTCGGATCTTGCAGTGCATAAACGGGAAAGTTGGAACGATACTAAATTGCTCTCAATACTAGAAATCTGCTAAACTACTGGAGGGTAGCCTGACATCCGCATGCGATGGCGAGACTGGGCACACGGTTTTTGATCCGTCATTGCAAGCGTCAGTTAAGGAGTGATCCTGGTGCAGAACTCCGTTGATGTTCTCGTCGGCAAGCGGGTTCGCGTGAGGCGGTTGGAATTGTCCCTGTCTCAAAGTGAGCTCGCCGAGAAAATCGGTGTGACCTTCCAGCAAGTTCAGAAGTATGAGCGGGGTACCAACCGGATCAGCTGCAGCCGGCTGACGCAGATCGCCTCGGCTCTCAATGTGAAACTGGCTTATTTCTTTGGGGAAGATGCCTGGGGGAACGGACGGCCCGCAATGCTGGACGGCTTCGACGTGGAGCGCATACCGGAAGGGCAGAGATTGTTGTCTGCCTTCATGAGCATCAAAAGCCAGTCCACGCGAGCAAGAGCGATCAAGCTGCTTGAAAGCATCGCCAATACCTCGAAGTGATATTTGGCTCTGCTGCTCGAAACCGCGTAACGGGTTAACCGCCCGTATTCCTCAGCGACGCGGTTTCGCTATGCTCCGCCGGTCGGCGGTCTGCTCATTTGACCGCCGCAAAGGGACCAGCCGGCTGAGGGCTCTTCGGCGGCGTGACATCGCCGGACGACTTCGCTTTGTCCGCTGTTGTCAGCTTCGCACGGCCGATTTTTCGCACAACGGTGTAGAAGGCCGGGGTGAACAGCAGGCCGAAGGCGGTCACGCCCAGCATCCCGGCGAACAC
Source organism: Bradyrhizobium sp. (assembly GCA_035483915.1). Lineage (GTDB taxonomy): Bacteria > Pseudomonadota > Alphaproteobacteria > Rhizobiales > Xanthobacteraceae > Bradyrhizobium. The sequence continues at coordinate 3,034 of DATHPL010000100.1, read as the reverse complement.
GGCCGTGCCCAGCGATTGCCGCATCTCCGAGCCCGCGCCGGTCGCGACCACCAGCGGGAAGACGCCGAAGATGAAAGCGAGTGACGTCATCAGGATCGGCCGCAGCCGTGTGCGCGCCGCGGTGACGGCGGCTTCGCCGGGGGTGGCACCGCTTTCTTCGGTTTGGCGCGCAAATTCCACGATCAGGATCGCGTTCTTGGCGGCAAGGCCGACCAGCACGACGAAGCCGATCTGCGCCAGCACGTCGATCGACATGCCGCGTATCAACAGTCCGGTAACGGAGGCGAGCAGGCACATCGGCACGATCATCACGACCGCCAGCGGCAGATTCCAGCTTTCATACTGTGCCGCGAGCACCAGGAACACGAACAGCGCGGCGGCGCCAAACACCAGCAGCGATGAGGTGCCTGGCAGTTGCTGCTGGAACGCAAGCTCGGTCCATTCGAAGCCGATACCGGGTGGCAGCACCTCGTGGGCAATCTCCTCCAGCCGGTGCAACGCGCTGCCGGTCGCGACGCCGGGCGCCGCGACACCCATCACTTCGGCGGCAGGAAACAGATCATAGCGCGGCACGCGGTAGGGTGCGTTCTCCGATTTCAACCTCGCAACGGTGCCGATCGGCACCATCTCGCCCGATGAATTACGCACTTTCAGTCGCGCAATGTCCTGCGAGTCCTGACGGAAGTTGCCGTCGGCTTGCGCGATCACTTCGTAAGTCCGGCCGAGATAGTTGAAGTCGTTGACATATTGCGAGCCAAGATAAACCTGCAACGTGTTGAAGACGTCCGTGGGCGTGAGCCCGACCTTCTCGGCCTTCTCCCGGTCGATGTCAGCAAAGACCGATGGCGAACGCGTGCCGAACAGGGTGAAGACACCCGCGAAGCTCGGGTCCTTGTTGGCGGCCGCGACCAGCGTCTGCGCAGCTTTGGACAGCGTCTCAGAGCCAAGTCCAGCACGGTCCTGCACCATCAGCTTGAAGCCGCCGGCGTTGCCGATGCCCTGCACGGGCGGCGGCGGAATCGTCAGGACGTAGGCCTCCTGGATCACGGACAGACGCTTGCGCAGGTCGGCCAGCACGCTCGCTGCCGTCACGCCCTTGACCTCGTGATTGTACAGCGAAGGCAAGCCCGAAAAGATTGTCCCGGCATTCGATGCGACGGTGAAAGTGGTCGCATCGAGGCCGGCAAACGGCGCAACGTGCTCAACGCCGGGTGTCGACAGGATGATGTCGATCGCCTTCTTGACCACCGCCTCCGTTCGTTCGAGCGTCGCACCGGGCGGCAATTGGACTACCGTGATCAGATAGCCTTGATCCTGCTCCGGAATGAAGCCGGTGGGCGCACGGGCGAACTGGAAGCCGGCGATGCCGATGAGCACCGCGTAGGCCAACAGCACGACGCCAACCATCTGCACCAGCCGCCGCGTCAGCCGTCCATAACTGGTCGATAGCCAGTTGAATCCAAAATTGAAGCGATCAAATCCGGCCTGCACCATGCGCGCGGTCCACGATCTCTGCGCCTTGTGGCCGGGCTCGTGGGCCTTGAACAGCACCGCGCACAAAGCAGGGCTCAAGGTCAGCGAGACGAAGCAGGAGATCAGCGTGGAAGACGCGATGGTGATGGCGAATTGCCGGAAAAACTGCCCGGTAATGCCCGACAGGAATGCCGAGGGCACAAACACTGCGCACAAGGTCAGCGCAATCGAGATCAGCGCGCCGCCGACCTCGCTCATGGTGGTATGGGCCGCCTCGACCGGTTGCATGCCGCGCTCGAGGTTGCGCTCAACATTCTCCACGACGACGATGGCATCGTCGACGACAATGCCCACCGCCAGCACAAGGCCGAACCGCGACAGGTTGTTCAAGGAAATGCCGAGCACATAGAGGAAGGCAAAAGTGCCGAGCAGCGAGACCGGAATCGCGATCACGGGAATGATCGCGGCGCGCCAGCTTTGCAGGAACAGGAACACGACGCCGACCACCAGCAGAATCGCGACGAAGATGGTCTTGATGACCTCGTCGACCGATTTGCCGACGAAAATGGTCGGATCGTAGATGACCTTGTAGTCGAGGCCGGGCGGAAAGTCCTTAGCCAGCGTCTTTATAGTATCGAGCACTTCATGCTCGACGGCGAGTGAATTCGCGCCTGGCTGGGCAAAGATCAGAAGCGGCATGCCGGGGCCACGGTCCGCGAACGCGGTCGCCCCGTAGTCGGCCGCGCCAATCTCGACCCGGCCTACGTCGCGCAGCCGCGTCACGCGACCCTGATCGTCCGATTTGAGGACGATGGAAGCAAATTGGTCGGGCGTGGAGAGCCGGCCGAGTGTCTGCACGTTGATTTGATAGGCCTGTTTTGAGGCGACCGGCGGCTGATTCAGGATGCCCGCCGAAACCTGGACGTTCTGGGCTTGGAGCGCGGCGAGCACCTCGCTCGCCTTCAGATTATGCGCGGCGACCTTGTCGGGATCGAGCCAGATGCGCATCGCATAGTCGCGGCCTCCAAATATCTGCACGTCGCCGACACCCGGCAGGCGCGCCAGCACATCCTTCACATGCAGCGTCGCATAGTTCGATATGTAAAGTATGTCGCGGGAGCTGTCGGGCGAATAAAGATGCACCGCGAGCAGGATGTTGGGTGTTGCCTTTCGCACCTGCACGCCGAGCCGCTGCACGTCTTCCGGCAAGCGCGGCAGCGCGTCCTGCACCCGGTTCTGCGTCAGCATCTGCGCGATATTGAGGTCGGTGCCGATCCGGAACGTCACGGTCAAGGTGAGCTTCCCGTCGCCGGTCGACTGGCTGTTGATGTAGAGCATGTTCTCGACGCCGTTGATCTCCTGCTCGAGCGGTGTCGAGACCGTTCGCGAAACTGTTTCCGCGGAGGCGCCGGGATAGACGGTTGTGATCTGAACTGTGGGCGGCACGATCTCCGGATACTGTGCGATCGGCAGGATGGCGAGCGCGCCAAGGCCGATCAGCGTTACGAACACGCTGAGCACGGTGGCAAAGATCGGCCTGTCTATAAAGGCGTGTGTCACG
>DATHPL010000099.1:0-4282 GCA_035483915.1 Bradyrhizobium sp. | reverse complement strand
TCGCTCGGCCCGATCGGCGTTCGCGCCAGCAGGAACACGGTCGCAGCCCCGAACGCCAGCAACGCACCGGCAACGACGAACGCCATGTTGAAGCTGCCGGTCGATTGCACGACATAGCCGGTCACGATCGGCGCCATGATGCCGAAGATGTTGCCGCCGAGAATGAGGAGCCCGGTCGCGCGGCCGCAATCGGCCGACGTACGCAGGAGATCGCCGACCATCGCAATATTGAGCGCCACTGCCGAGGCCACACCGCCAAGCGCAATCGTGATCAGCACCAGCACGAGATAGACGTTGTCGACCAGCGGCGTCAGCAGGATCACCGAGCCGAACAGCATGCACAGAGCGCCGAGCCTTCTCCGGCCGCCGACGCGCGCGCTTTCCTCGTCGAGCATGCTATCGCTCAATTTGCCGAACAGCACGGTCAGGATCACCGCGCCGATGAAGGGCAGCGACATCAGCGCACCGCTTTTCAGGATCGACATGCCGCGCTCGGTCTGAAGATAATTCGGCAGCCACGTCAGGAAGAAGTATTGCGTGTAGACCGCGCAACCCTGCGTCACCATCAACCCGAGCATCGAAGGCGAGCTCAACAATCCGCGCAGGCCGATCGAATGTCCATCGGCCGACGCTGCGCCGGCGCTGCCGTTTCGCTCGCGCACAATGAACGCGCGCTCTTCGTCGCTGAGCCAGCTTACTTCCTCCGGCTTGCGGAACCAGATCATCCAGGCCAGCAGCCAGACGAAACCGATGGCCGCACAGATCAGAAATGTCATGCGCCAACCGACCGCGCCGACCAGGCCTGCGAGAACAAGACCACCGATCGCCGGGCCGAAATAGGCGCCGCCGTTGAAAATGGCCGTGAACAGCGCGCGTTCTTTGAGCGGAATCCATTCTCTGATAACGCGGCCCGCGGCCGGATAGGTGGTGGATTCGCCGACGCCCATGACGACGCGGGTCGCGATCAGCATGCCAAAGCCGGTCGCCAGTCCCGTCAAGGCGGTCGCGATCGACCAGAGGCCGATGCCGGCCGCGTTGACCGTGCGGGTGCCGAGCTTGTCGACGATCATGCCCATCGGCACCAGGCAGACGACATAGAGCCAGAGAAAGGAGGAGAAGAGATAACCGAGCTCGACCTTGCTGATGCCGAACTCTGCGGCAATCGGCGTCGAGGACACCGACAACGCGACCCGATCGACGTAGTTGATCGTCGCCAGCAGAAACATGAAAACGAAAATCCAGTACCGGCGATGCTTCATGTTCTTCCCCCATTTTTGCACCCACTGACGGGGCGCTGATTATTAGTTGATCAAGCAGTATGTCAGGGATTGCGGGCGCGCAAGTTGCTCGGCAGTACGCCGATACTCTCGGGCGCAAGCAGACCCAGCCCGCCGGCAATATGCCACCAGCCGTGATCGGCCTGACGAACGATCATGCACTCGGCACTGACGCCCATGTACAAACCTTCGAAGGAGTGACCGACGGCGATATGCGCGACCTCTTCTGGCAAGCCAACCGTCAAACAGACATGCATTCCGAACACTGAATGCCGGAACGTCGGCTCGCCGCTGTCGGCTGGATCGGCCTGCCACCGCGCACGGTTGGCGGAATCGAATTCATAGGGCTTGCCGACGTCATGACACACCGCGCCGGCGATCAGGACATCCCAATCGATGTGCACCTGCGGATACGAATGTTCGAACTCTTCCGCCATCGCCTTGGTCATGCGCACCACACCGCGCACATGTTCGGTTTGGGTCCCCTTGCGCAGGATCGGGCCGTTGGGATTGCCCCAGGGCGGAATATCCCTGATGCGGTGGAAATCAGAGCAACAGAGCGAATAACTCCATGCCTCGACGCAGCGCGTGCCCAGCGCCTTGTCCGGGACCAGCTCGATCTCGGGAAAATCCTCGATCACGCCTGCGCGTGTTTCGTCGGTGATCGGGCGGCGCAGGCCGGCATAATGGTGTTTCTTCTTTTCTGCCATTTTTGGATTCTCCTGGAAACGTCTAGGCGTGTTGAGGTTCGATCGGCCGGCGGGTCAACGTAAGCGTCGCGAGACAGCCGCAGAATAACAAAACGGCCGCAATACGGAATGCCCACGTATAACCCCCGGTGCCGGCGACGACGTAGCCGGTGATGATCGGCGAAATGAGGCCAAAAAAGTTGCCGCCGAACGACGTCATGGCGACCACGCGCGAGACATCGCGCGGGTTGCGCAGGAGATCGCTCGCGAGCGTGAAGTTCAAACCTGAGCCGGTCGTCGCGCCCGTCAGCACCAGCGTCAGCACACACAGTAACTGCCAGAGCCCGTCAACGACGGGAGCGAGCAGAATTGTCATGGCGAGGATCGCCATGGCGGCGATGAAGTTGCGGCGGCGTCCGGCCTGGACATCCTTTGACGAAAGCCAGTGATCGCTGATGCGGGCAATCGTCACCCCGAATACCACCGTGATGAGATAAGGAACGGCGGTGAGATAGCCGGTATTCATGGTCGAGAGTTCGCGGGTCGACTGCAGATAAGTCGGCAACCACGTCAGAAAGAGATAGGCGGTGTAGACGAGGCACGCCTGCGTCAGCACGAGGCCCCAGACGCTGCGCTGGCGCAGGAGATAACCAAGCGAGGATGGCGGCGGCGCCTTCGCGGCAGCCACGCCCGTGCCGTTGCGCTCGGTGAGGATTTTCGTCCTTTCGGCTTCACTCAGCCACGGCGCTTCTTCCGGCGGAGCGTACCAGATCCACCACGCGATCAGCCAGACGAAGCCAATCGCACCCAGCACGACGAAAGCAACGCGCCAGCTGAACGAACTCACCAGCGCTGCGGTGAGAATGGCGCCGACCGCGGGCCCCGCGGAAGAGCCGCCGTTGAATAGCGTCGTGACAAAGCCGCGCTCGCGCTCCGGAAACCACTGGCGAATCGCACCACCGCAGGCCGGGAACGTCGTCGCTTCGCTTGCGCCCATCGCGAGACGCGCCGCCAAAATGGTGACGAAGCTGCCGGCCGCAGCCGTCAGCGCTGTGGCTGTCGACCAGATCGCGATGCCACCGCCGACCATGTTCTTGATGCCGACCCGCTCGACCAGAAGTCCGAGCGGCACGAGACATACGACATAGGTCCACAGGAAGCCGGAAAACAGATAGCCCATTTGCACCGGCGAGAAACCGAACTCGGCGACAATGGGTCTGGCGGCGACCGATAACGCGATGCGGTCGATATAGTTGATGATCACGACCGTAAAAATCAGAAGTGCAATCCATCCCCGGCGATAAGTCACATCATCCCCCACGGTAGCGGCGTTCGAGTTCGTCATATTTCTGTTTGGAGACGGTCTGCTGGCGAACGGCAAAACCTGCGAGATGATCGGCGACCGACGCCAGCGATCCCTCCTGCTTCAGGGCCATCAGCACGTCGTGGGACGCTTTCAGCGCCGCCTGCAACGCCGCGTTCGCATAGAGCACGCAGCCGAAACCGAGCTCGGCGAATTTCTGCCGTCCTAATTCAGGCGTGCGGCCGCCGAACACGATATTGGCGACCTGCGGTACGGAAAGGCTTTTCGCAATCTGCGCCAGTTCGTCGGCCGAGGTCGGCGCCTCCACGAAGGTGACGTCGGCGCCGGCTTCGATCATGGCGCCAGCGCGGTCGATCGCGGCGGAAAGACCGAGGATCGCGCGCGCATCGGTGCGCGCCACGATCTGGAGATCGCCGTCCTTCCTTGTATCGACGGCGGCCTTGATCTTCGCCAGCATCTCTTCCAGCGGCACGACGGCCTTCCCGTCGAAATGGCCGCACTTCTTCGGAAAGACCTGATCCTCGATCTGGAGCCCGGCCGCGCCGGCCCGTTCCAATACGTTGACAGTACGCACCATGTTAACCGCATTGCCAAAGCCGGTGTCGGCATCAACCAGCAGTGGAACGGCGACCGCATCGGAAATCGCCGCGACATGACTGGCGATCTCGGTCAGCGTGGTCAGACCGATATCGGGCGCGCCGAGATACATGTTGGCGACGCCAGCGCCGGTGACATAGACCGCGTCATAGCCGAGATCCTCGATGATCCGCGCAAACAGGCCGTTGGCCGCTCCGGGAAGAATCGTCGCCTCGCGGCGGTTGAGGATGGTCTTTAGAATCGTGGTTGGCCTTGTCATGCCCTTCTCCTGTCGCGGCCTATCTCACCGCAGCGTCCGGTTGCCGCGCAAACCGTCTTCCGGCGCGCAGCATCAGCGTGTTGGCGGCAATCGCGATCGCGACGATCACGGTGACGATCGCGGTCGAGAGCGGCAC
>DATHPL010000098.1:0-3930 GCA_035483915.1 Bradyrhizobium sp. | reverse complement strand
AGATGTTCGAGGCGATCGGCCGCGGCGAGATCAAGGCGCTATGGGTGATGGGCACCAACCCGGCAGTGTCGCTGCCCGACGCCGACGCCGCGCGGGCCGCGTTGAAGAAACTCGAACTGTTCGTGATTTCCGAAAACGTTCTCTCCAACGACACCGTCGATGCCGGCGCGCATGTGTTGCTGCCGGCGTTGGCCTGGGGCGAAAAGTCCGGTACCGTCACCAACTCCGAGCGGCGCATCTCGCGGCAGCGCGCGTTTCTGCCGGCACCCGGAGAGGCGAAGGCAGACTGGTGGATCGTCGGCGAAGTTGCAAAACGCCTCGGTTTCGGTGCGGCGTTCGATTATAGCTCTGCGGCGGCGATCTTCCGCGAGCACGCGGCGCTGTCGGCTTTCGAAAACAACGGCAGCCGCGATTTCGATATCGGCGGCTTGAGCTCCGTGAGCGATGAAGGCTTCGATGCGATGACGCCGGTGTTGTGGCCGCATCGCACGGACGAGACCGGGCAGCAGCGTTTCTTTGCGGGCGGTGAGTTCTATACCAGCGACCGAAAAGCCCGCTTCGTCGCGCCGGAACGCCCCTTGCTGCGAACCGAGATCAATGAAGGGCGTCCGCTGCGGCTGAATACCGGCCGCATCCGCGACCAATGGCACACCATGACCCGCACCGGCATGAGCCCGCGGCTGGGTGCGCATTTGCCGGAACCGTTCGTCGAGGTGCATCCTGACGACGCCGCGCGACATGGGCTCGCCGATGGATCGTTCGCGCGCATCACCACCGATCACGGCCAATGCACGCTCAAGGTCGTGGTCAGTCCCCGGCAACAGCGCGGCATGCTGTTCGCGCCGATTCACTGGAGCGAGGCCAATGCATCGGCCGCGCGCGTCGGCGCGCTGGTTGCGCCGGTCACCGATCCGTTCTCCGGCCAGCCGGAGGCCAAGGCGACGCCGGCGTCGATCCTGCCCTACGAATACGTCTTTCGCGGCTTCGTGCTGTCGCGCAAGCCGTTGAAACTGCCCGATCATGCCTGGTGGGCCCGCGCCACGGTCGGCGGCGGCCTGGGCTATCTCATCGCCGACAATGCGGACCTCACGGGCTGGTCGTCGTGGTTGCGCACCGTGGCCGGCGAGGAACTTGCCGAATACAGCGATTTCGGCGGCGGGGTCTACCGCGCGGCTTCGTTCGCGGGAGATGCGATCGAGACCTGCCTGTTTCTCGGACCGGCGCGCGACGCCGGCGATTGGGGCGTCGTGAAAGAACTGTTCGCCGCAGGTGCCTTGACCGACGATCAACGGCGAATGCTGCTGTCCGGCAAACCGGCGCAAGGGCTCGCGGCTGCAGGACCGGTGGTCTGCGCCTGCTTCGGCGTCGGCCGCAATACGATCTGCGATTCGATTGCGGCGGGCGCACGCTCGGCCGCCGAAATTGGTGTTCGGCTCAAGGCGGGCACCAATTGCGGCTCGTGCATTCCCGAACTCAAGCGCCTGATCGCGCAGTCCGGAGCCGTCGATCAGGAACGCGGAAAGTTGATCGCAGCAAGCTGATCGACGCCGGTGATTGCTTACTCTATGGTGCGCCGCCTGCATCATGGGTGAACACATGAAACATAAAAAATTCGGCACCACCGGCCATGACGTATCCGTCATCGGGCAGGGCACCTGGTACATCGATCACGGCGATCGCAAGCAGGCCGTCGTGGCATTGCGCCGCGGCATCGATCTCGGCATGACCCACATCGATACCGCCGAAATGTACGGCGATGCCGAGCTGGTGATTGCCGAGGCCATCGCCGGTCGCCGTGACGAGACGTATCTGGTCTCGAAAGTGCTGCCCGGCAATGCGTCGCGACGCGGCACCATTGCCGCTTGCGAAAAATCGCTGACGCGGCTCAAGACCGATCGTCTCGACTGCTATCTGTTGCACTGGCGGGGCAATGTTCCGTTGACCGAGACGGTGGCGGCGTTCGAGCAACTGGTGAGTGCCGGGAAAATCCGCTCCTGGGGCGTTTCCAATTTCGATGCCGACGATCTCGACGAACTTCTTGGAGTCGCCGGTGAGGGGAAAATCGCCTGCAATCAGGTGCTCTATCACTTGCAGGAACGCGCGATCGAGCACGCGGTGATCCCGTGGTGCGCGAAACATGGCGTCGCCGTCGTCGCCTATTCACCGTTTGGTCACAACGATTTTCCCAAACCTTCAAGCCCAAGCGGCACGGCATTGCAGACCATCGCCAAACGACATGGCGCCTCGGCGCGTCAGATCGCGTTGGCGTACCTGACGCGCGAACCAAATCTGTTCGCGATCCCGAAAGCATCGACCGCGGAACACGCCGCCGACAACGCCGCGGCTGGCGATCTCGCATTGAGCGCAGAGGATATTGCCGCGCTCGACAGAGCATTTCCGCGCGGGCCGAAACCACGAAGCCTGCCAATGCTTTAAAGCGCGCATATCCGCTGCCTGTTTTCGGGCCTTGTCGCTGGGGCCCGTTGGCGCTTTTTTGTGGCCTCGCCCGATTCGACTTTTCGACCCCGAGTTCAGACCGTGACCCGCCCCGCCGCAGCTTTAAAGCTCGACAGTGCTCCCTTGCCGTTGCCGGAGGAGAAACCAGCCAAAGTCGCACCCGCACCCGCACGCGCCGACCGGCCGCTCCGCGGCATCGCGCTGCTTCTGCTATCCAGCATTTTTCTCGGCACGTCGGACGCGACATCAAAATATCTTTCGGCGACGCTGCCCTCGATCGAGATCGCCTGGATCAGATTTCTGGTGTTCGCGGTGATCATGATTCCGGCGATGGTGCCGGCTTCGCCTTTGTTCGCGTTGCAGACCCGGCGGCCGGTGCTGCAAATCACGCGCGGCATGGCGCTGCTCGGCTCATCGTTGTTGTTTATTTCCGGCTTGCGGTTTCTCCCGATCGCCGAGGCTTCCGCCACCAGTTTCGTCTCGCCTTTGTTCGTCACCGCGCTGTCGATCTTTTTTCTCGGCGAGAAAGTCGGATTGCGGCGCTGGCTCGCAACCGCGGTGGGATTGATGGGTGTGCTGATCGTCTTGCGCCCAGGCACCAGCGCGTTTCATCCCGCCGCGTTCTTCCCGGTGGTGTCGGCGTTCGCCTGGGCTTGCTGCCTTATCCTGACGCGCAAGATGAGCGGGCAGGAGCGCACCGTGGTCACGATGACCTATTCGTCGATCGTGGGCTTTGCGATTCTCTGCGCGCTGGTTCCGTCCGTATGGGTCGTGCCGACCTGGCACGATATCTTGTTCGGAGTCATCATCGGCCTGACATCGACGGCGGGGCAGTGGATCGTCGTGCTTGCCTTTCGCTATGCGGATGCTTCCGTGCTGGCGCCATTCTCCTATATCCAGTTGCTCTGGGTCACGCTGCTCGGCTTCCTGATCTTTCGTGAAGTCCCTGACGTCTGGACCGTGGTCGGTGCTGCCTTCGTTGTCGCGAGCGGTCTTTACACGGCGCATCGGGAACGCGTCAGGCACTCGCAGCTCGTCGCGCTGGCGGAGCCGTCGCCGAACCCGTGATTTACGTGGGCGCTCGTCACACCGGTAGCGCGATCGAGTATTTCACCTGGCTGAGCGCGAAACTCGACTCGATCGAGGCGATGCCGTCGAGCCGCGTCAGCTTGTTCTTCAGGAACGCCTCGTAGGACGACAGGTCGGCGGCGACGACGCGCAGGAGATAGTCGCGGTTGCCCGTCATCAGGTAGCATTCCAGCACTTCGTCCCATTTCGAGATGGCGCGCGCGAAGCGGTTGAGGTCTTCTTCTTTCTGCCGCGCCAGCTTGATCGAGATAAAGACGCTGACGTGAAGTCCGACCGTTTTCTGGTCGACAGTCGCGATGTAGCGGGTGATGACGCCGCGCTCCTCCAGCAGTTTCACCCGGCGATGACAGGGCGAGACCGAGAGCCCGACCTTCTCGGCGAGTT
>DATHPL010000097.1:0-4151 GCA_035483915.1 Bradyrhizobium sp. | reverse complement strand
AGGACGCCCTTTCGGTGACCGCGCTAAAGGACGGTTTCGAAAGCTGGTTGCCGGCCTATATGGGCGGCAAGGCCTGATCCAAAACATTGTTTCTAGAGCACGCGCGCCACGCCCGGAATTTTGCGTAAAGCGCTGGTCGCGATCCAGCTGATCGCCAGCGTCAGGACAAAGACGATCAGCGCTTTCAGGATTGCGGTTTCTTGCACGGTCGGGGCGAGCGTGATGCCGTACAGCGCATATTGCAGCCAGAGCAGCGGGAGATAGTGAATCAGGAAGATTCCGAACGAGCTTTCCCTTAAAGGATCGAGAATGCTCCGGCCATGGCTTTCAAATCTGAGAAACAGCGCGAGCAGATTGAGCGTTTGCGAGGCGCTGAAGCAGGCAAAGAAGAAGGCATGCGCGGTGTCCCACCATGGCGGCGGATTGTTGGGATCAGGTAAGAACTCGCGCTTGTAATAGATAAGCCCGATAAGGCCGGCGAAGGTCACGAGCGTGGCCAAAAGCCATACCGGCCATCGCCGCGCCAGTTCGCCATCCCTGGATAAAAGCCCAAGGTGGCTGGGGACCGATCCGATGCCGACGCCGACAAAGAAATACAGGGCGTAAAGAAGGATGCGGTCCGCCTGGATTGCAAGCGGCCCCAACGTGAACCATCGCCCGATGCCGAAATAAAGATCCAGCGGAACGTAGACGACGACCGACGCGGCGAGCAACGCCCAGAAGGCATAGGCCGGACGGTGGAGGCTTGCCATCGACAGGCGCCCGATGGCTTCGACAATGCCGGGCGCGACGCGATAGACCACGACTGCCAGCATGTCGAAGGCCAGCAGCACGGCAAGGAACCAGATCGGGCCACTTTCCCAGGGGCCGACCGTCACGGTTTTCACCAAATACGCGCCGAAGCTCGTGCCTGAGTTACGAAGCTCGACCGCATAGTAAGCGATAGGCATCAGTGTCACGGCGCCGATGGCGAACGGCAGGCCGAGGCGCAACCAGCGTCCACGCAGGAACGCGGCGATTCCCTTGCGTTGCAGGCTGGGCCAGGTGAATAGCCCCGACAGCAGAAACATCGCCACCATCATGAAGCTGTCGTTGAAAGTCACGACGGCATCGAAGCCCAGGAACGATTGCCGGTCGGTATGGCCGTAGTAAGTGTAGGGGATGACCGAGTGGTGGATCAGCACCAGGACAATGACGAAGGAGCGTGCGCGGTCGAAGGCCGCATCGCGCCTGCCCGAGACCGGTTTGGTTGCGATCTCATCCGCTAAAGAGTTTACGGCGACGGTCATGCGCCTTCCGGCAGGTTGGTCAGGCGGATGTTGCCGGGCGCACGCTGATTCAACAAGCATTACCTGCCGCAACCCTCTTGGACTCCGGCGCATGGGATAACGCCGGCAAGCCCGAGGGGTAGGCAAAAACACCCGGTCCCGCTCCGTGACCGGAGCGTCCCGGCGGCGGAACTTTCGTGAAAGGCTTGAAGTTAGATTAACTCATCCGCCGGCCCGGCGGACGGCGTGGAGGATTCGATGACGCTTCTGAAGTGGGCGCTGATTTTCTTTGTGGTGTCGGTGATCGCCGGCATCCTCGGCTTTACCGGCGTATCGGCAGCCTCGGCGGATATTGCCCGGTTTCTGTTCTATGTCTTCGTGGTGATCTTCCTGGTCCTGCTGATCCTGGGCCTGACGATCTTCCGGGTATAGCGGCCTAGTTTGTCTCCGTCATTGCGAGGACCGCAAGCGACGAAGCAATCCAGCTTTCGCGAAGAACTGGATTGCTTCGCGGAGCCTGTCATCGGGCGCGCATTCGCGCGACCCGTTGGCTCGCAATGACGATAGGGGGCCGGCAGTAGACCGACTCAGGCCACTTCCTCGATCTTGACCTTGTCGGGATAGAAGGCGAGGTGGCCGGAAATTTCGGTCATGGCCGGAAACGGACTTTCATAGGTCCAGATCGCATCTGCGATGGTTTTGCCGTCGGCATTGATGCTGAAATAATTTGCATCTCCCTTGTAGGGGCAATGCGTCACCCGCTCGCTGCGCGAAAGCAGTGCCATGTTCGCATCCTTGCGCGGCAGATAGTTGACGGCGGGATAGCTCGCTTCCTTCAGCGTCAGGGCATCGGTAGATTCGGCAATCACGACGCCGCCTGCGGAAACGCGCACGCGCCGCGGATTTGCCGTGATCGTAATCGGATGGTCGGGACCTGGTAGTTTCATGATTGTCCACCTTTCGGCCCGCATCGCACCGGGCCTTGCTGCGATCTTACAGCGAATATAGTGCGAGAAAGCGTGACCCAGAAGGCCATTCGCGCTAAGTTGAAGCACTTCAGCCGGTCGACCGGGCTGGAGCGGGGCGAGGGGAAAAGGAGAAATCTGGGATGCCGATGGACGCCCACGATATCGAATCGATGATCAAGGCCGCAATTCCAGACGCCGAGGTGACGATCCGGGATCTCGCCGGTGACGGCGACCACTACGCGGCCACCGTGATTTCGGAATCGTTTCGCGGCAAGTCGCGCGTCCAGCAACACCAGCTCGTCTATCAATCGCTTCGGGGCCAGATGGGCGGGGTGCTCCACGCGCTTGCCTTGCAGACCGGCGTACCGGACTGACCCGGCCGATCGGCCAGGGGATCAGCTAAGGCGAGGCATAAGCCGAGGGAGCAGAGCAGCGGAATGCCGTGGGACACCGAGCGCGGGCCGTTGTTTCGTCCCATCGTGCCGCATCAGCACAGCCGGGTCACCTACGCCGAATTGCTGTTCGATCTGGTGTTTGTGTTTGCGGTAACGCAGGTATCGCACACGCTGCTGTCGCATTTCACCCCGCTCGGCGCGGTGGAGACCACCTTGCTGCTGCTCAGCGTATGGTGGGTCTGGGTCTACACCTCCTGGGTCACCAACTGGCTCAATCCCGAGCTGACGCCGGTTCGCGTGCTCCTGTTCCTGCTGATGCTGGGCGGGCTCGTGCTGTCGACCTCGATCCCGCTGGCCTTCGATTCACGCGGGCTGTGGTTTGCGATCGCCTATGCCGCGATGCAGGTCGGCCGCACCGCATTTTGGCTGGCATCGACGCCGGCGCGCACCGCCGCCCGGATGAACACCATCCGCATCCTGGTCTGGCTGTCGGTCTCGGCCGTGTTCTGGATCGCCGGCGGACTGGCGCAGAGCCAAACGAGGCTGCTGCTGTGGGCGGTCGCGCTCGGCATTGAATATGTCTCGCCCGCGGTGCGGTTCTGGATTCCGAAATACGGCGCGTCGTCCGTGGCCGACTGGTACGTCGAAGGCGGTCATCTGGCCGAGCGCTGCGCCGGGTTCATTATCATCGCGCTCGGCGAATCCATCGTCGTGACCGGCGCGACCTTTGCCGATCTGAGATGGACCAGCGAGGTCGTCGTCGCGTTCCTGTCGGCCTTCGTGACGGCGCTGGCGATGTGGTGGCTTTACTTCCACAAGGGTGCGGAGGCCGGTTCGGAGCTGATCTCGAGTTCAAGCGAACCGGGACGGCTGGCGCGGCTCGCTTATACCTATCTGCATTTGCCGATCGTTGCCGGTATCATTCTATCGGCCGTTGCCGACGACCTCGTGCTCCAGCATCCCACGGGTCATTCCGATGTCAGGGTGGTCGTGAGCACGATTGGCGGCCCGATGCTGTTCTTGATCGGAGCGATCCTGTTCAAACACGCCATTCGTGGCTGGCTTCAGTTGTCCCACGGCGTCGGCATCATTGTACTCGGCGTGCTCGGCTGGTTTGGCGCCGGGCTGTCGCCACTGATGCTCTCGGTCGCGACCACGCTTCTGATGGTGATCGTCGCGACCTGGGAGTCGCTCTCGTTGCGATCGAACGCTGCCCGCTCCAAGATTCTGTCGGAAGAATCTCAGTCCGAAGCCACCAGCGCGTGAACCGAGAACAGACCGGCTTCATCCGTCCAGGATTCAAGCAACGTCCAGCCCGAGACCCGTGCCAGCAAGTTGAAACGGTCGATGCTGTATTTATAGCTGCTCTCGGTATGGATGCTTTCGCCCGGACGGAATGAAAACTTCTTGCCGAGCACCTCGGCGGTCAGGGCCTTTTTACTGATCAGATGCATCTCGATGCGATGGCGCTCGCGGTTATAGATCGCGCGATGGATGAACGCGCCGACGTCGAAATCGCC
>DATHPL010000096.1:0-7741 GCA_035483915.1 Bradyrhizobium sp. | reverse complement strand
TATTCGACCTGCTCGCAACTCGGCTACATGTTCGTGGCGATGGGGGCAGGGGCCTATTCGGTCGGCATGTTCCACCTGTTCACCCACGCCTTCTTCAAGGCGCTGTTGTTCCTGGGCTCCGGCTCGGTGATCTACGCGATGCATCACGAGCAGGACATTCGCAACATGGGCGGCTTGTGGCGGAAGATTCCCTACACGTGCGCGGTGATGTTCATCGGCACGTTGGCGTTGACGGGCTTCCCGCTGTTTGCCGGCTATTTCTCCAAGGATGCGATCATCGAATCCGCCTATGCCTCGCATAATCCGTTTGCGACTTACGCTTATCTGGCGACGGTCGTCGCGGCGGGCCTGACCTCATTCTATTCCTGGCGTCTGATGTTCAAGACCTTCTTCGGCGAGCCGCACGATCAGGAACACTACGAAGCAGCCCATGAAGCGCCGCTGACCATGCTGATTCCGATCGGCTTGCTGGCGATCGGCTCGATCGCGGCCGGCTTCCCCTTCAAGGAGATCTTCGCCAGTCCGCACGGCGTCGAAGAATTCTTCCGCGAGTCGGTGAAGATGAATCCGCACATCCTCGAAGATATGGAGCACATGCCGGCCCTGTTGGGGTATCTGCCGACGGTGATGATGCTGTTGGGTCTGGTGGTTTCCTACATCTTCTACATCAGCCGCCCGTATCTGCCGGTTGACCTCGCCAAGCAGCAGCCGCTGCTCTATCAGTTCCTGCTCAACAAGTGGTATTTCGACGAGCTGTACGACCTGATCTTCGTCCGTCCGGCAAAATGGATCGGCCACTTCCTCTGGAAGGTCGGCGACGGCAAGATCATCGACGGTTTGGGTCCGGACGGCGTGTCGGCGCGGGTGCTCGACGTCACCCGCAACGCCGTCAAGCTTCAGACCGGCTATCTCTACCACTATGCCTTCGCCATGCTGATCGGCGTCGCGGGCTTCATCACCTGGTTCATGTTCGGTGTGGGAGGCTGATCGATGACGACCTGGCCAATTCTTTCGGTCGTTACCTTCCTGCCTGCGATCGGCGCCCTGATGATTTATCTCGTCAGGGGCGACGACGAAGCGGCCCAGCGCAATTCGAAATGGATTGCGCTCTGGACCACACTGGTGACGTTTGCGGTCTCGCTGATCCTGGTCGTCCGTTTCGACCCGGCGCAAGCCGACTTCCAGTTCGTGGAAAAGGCACCCTGGCTCGCCAATGCCATCACCTACCACATGGGCGTCGACGGGATTTCGCTTCCCTTCGTGATCCTGACCACCGCCTTGATGCCGTTCTGCATCGTGGCGAGCTGGAAATCGGTCAAGATGCGCCTTCGCGAATACATGATGGCGTTCCTGATCCTGGAAACGCTGATGGTCGGCACCTTCTCGGCGCTCGATCTCGTGCTGTTCTACCTGTTCTTTGAAGGCGGCCTGATCCCGATGTTCCTGATCATCGGAATCTGGGGTGGACCGCGCCGGGTCTATGCCTCCTTCAAGTTCTTCCTCTACACGTTCCTCGGCTCCGTCCTGATGCTGCTTGCGATCATGGCGCTGTACTGGAACGCCGGTACCACCGACATCCCGACCCTGATGCACACGGCGGTGCCGCGTAGCTTACAGATGTGGGCATGGTTCGCATTCTTCGCGTCCTTTGCGGTGAAGATGCCGATGTGGCCGGTCCACACCTGGTTGCCGGACGCGCATGTCGAAGCGCCCACCGCCGGATCGGTGATCCTGGCCGCCATTCTGCTGAAGATGGGCGGCTACGGGTTCCTGCGTTTTTCACTGCCGATGTTCCCGCTGGCCTCGCATGAATTCGCGCCGTTTATCTTTTCGCTCTCGGTGATCGCGATCATCTACACCTCGCTGGTTGCCTTGATGCAGGAAGACATCAAGAAGCTGATTGCCTATTCCTCGGTGGCTCATATGGGCTTCGTCACCATGGGAATTTTCGCCGGCACCACACAAGGCGTCGCCGGCGGCGTATTCCAGATGATCTCGCACGGCATCGTGTCCGGCGCGCTGTTCCTTTGCGTCGGCGTCGTCTACGACCGCCTGCACACCCGCGAAATCGCCGCCTATGGCGGGCTGGTCAACCGCATGCCGCTTTATGCAATGGTGTTCATGGTCTTCACCATGGCCAATGTCGGTCTGCCCGGCACCTCCGGTTTCATCGGCGAGTTCATGACCCTGATCGGTACCTTCAAGGTCTCGCTGCCGACCGCGTTTTTCGCGACCACCGGCGTGATCCTGTCGGCCGCCTATGCGCTGTGGCTCTACCGCAAGGTGGTGTTCGGCGCGCTGGTGAAGCCTTCGCTTTCCAGCATCAAGGACCTCACATTCCGCGAGAGCCTGCTGCTGGTGCCGCTGGTCGTCCTCACCATCCTGTTCGGGTTCTACCCGAAGCCGGTGCTCGATATGTCGGCGACCTCGGTGCAGCAACTCGTCAACAACTACAATACCGCAGTGACGGCCGTGAAGGCTGCGTCGCTAGCGCATTAAGACTGGACAACGTGCCATGAGCTTTGAGAGCGCCGGTTATCAATTGCTGCCCGTACTGCCGGAGCTGGTTCTGGCGGCGGGCGCCATGGCGCTGCTGATGGTCGGCGCTTATCAGGGTGTCCGCGCCACCAACCTGATCGTCGGCCTTGCACTCGTTCTCCTTGTGATCGTCGGTGTGCTGGAGTTGACGCTGCCGGCCGGCAAGCTCGTGACGTTCAACGGCAGCTTCATCGTCGACGACTTCGCTCGTTTCCTCAAGATTCTGGCGCTGATTGGATCGGGCGCGACGCTTATTCTCTCCACGGAATTTCTGGCCGATCCGTCCCGGCGTATCTTCGAATATGCCATTCTGGTGCTGCTTTCGACGCTCGGCATGATGGTGTTGATCTCGGCCGGCGATCTGATCGTGCTCTATCTCGGCCTCGAGCTGATGAGTCTTGCGCTCTATGTGGTGGCTGCCAGCAACCGGGACGACCTCAAATCGACCGAAGCGGGCCTGAAGTATTTCGTGCTGGGGGCGCTCTCCTCGGGGATGCTGCTCTACGGCGCGTCCCTGATCTATGGCTTCACCGGCACCGTCAGCTTTGCCGGCATCGCGGCCGCCGCCAAGACCGGAAGCATCGGCATTGTGTTCGGCATCGTGTTCCTGCTCGCCGGGCTTTGCTTCAAGGTTTCGGCGGTGCCGTTCCATATGTGGACGCCCGACGTCTATGAGGGCGCGCCGACGCCGGTCACGGCGTTCTTCGCGTCGGCCCCGAAGGTCGCGGCCA
The DNA here is from genome assembly GCA_035483915.1 of Bradyrhizobium sp. Taxonomy (GTDB): domain Bacteria; phylum Pseudomonadota; class Alphaproteobacteria; order Rhizobiales; family Xanthobacteraceae; genus Bradyrhizobium. Next base: position 4,472 of record DATHPL010000096.1, on the reverse strand, counting down.
TGGCGGTTTTCACCCGTGTGACGCTGACGGCGTTCCCCGGCATCGTGCCGCAGTGGCAGCAGATCGTGGTGTTCGTCTCGATCGCCTCGATGGCGCTGGGCTCGTTTGCGGCGATCGGCCAGAAGAATATCAAGCGCCTGATGGCCTATTCGTCGATCGGGCACATGGGCTTTGCCCTGGTCGGTCTCGCCGCCGGCACGGCCGAAGGCGCGCAGGGCGTCCTGGTCTATGTCTCGATCTATGTGGCGATGACGCTCGGCAGCTTCTCGGTGATCCTGGCGATGAAGCGCAACGGTCAGCATGTCGAAAAGATCAGCGATTTTGCGGGCCTCTCCCGGACTAACCCGCTGCTCGCGTTCTTCTTTGCGATGCTGCTGTTTTCGCTGGCCGGCGTTCCGCCGCTCGCCGGTTTCTTCGGCAAGTTCTATGTGTTCGTCGCGGCGATCAAGGCCGGTCTGTTCACGCTGTCGGTGATTGGCGTGCTGACCAGCGTGATTGGCGCCTATTATTACCTCTCGATCGTCAAGGTGATGTATTTCGACGAGCCGCTGGTCCAGCTCGATCCGGTGCGTGTTGAGTTGCGCGCCGTGCTGGCGGTTGCAGGTCTCTTCAATATCTTTTTCTTTGTTTATCCCGGACCGCTGGTGAGCATGGCGACGGTCGCGGCCAAATCGCTTTTCTAGTGCGGCGGCTCGGACGTCCGCATCACTTCTGCCGCGCCTTCTTCATGCGGACTTCCGAACCAAAGCCGCACTAGCACTTTAAGTTGCTAGTGTCCTTTCGATTCCGAAGGTCGTAAACGAGGGGCCGCGCAATCATACGAACTTCGGAATCGGGACACTAGATGGCATTCACGCTCGGTCCACGAGCCACATCGGCGGGCTACCGGCTCGAAAGCTTCGATCAGATTGGCTCAACGAATTCGGAAGCGATGGCGCGGGCGCGCGGCGGCGAGCGCGGGCCCATGTGGTTTGTCACGACAGAACAGACCGCCGGCCGGGGGCGACGGCAGCGGCCGTGGATCGCCCCGAGGGGTAACCTGGCCAGTAGCATCCTCGAAACGGTCGACGTCCCGCCGGCTACGGCGGCGACGCTTGGCTTCGCTGCGGGCCTGGCGCTGGCGGCGGCGCTTCGGGGCGTGGCTGGCCCGGCTGCTATCGGCTTCTCACTGAAGTGGCCCAACGACGTCCTGGCGGGGCAGGCAAAGCTTTCCGGCATCCTGCTGGAGGCGGAGACCACGCCGGGCGGAAGCCTCGCCGTCGTGGTCGGCATGGGCACCAACGTCGTTGCCGCGCCCGAGGGGACGCCAACGCCGGCCACCTCGCTTGCGGCGCTCGGCGTTGAGACCAGCGCGGAGCAGCTTTTCGCAGGCCTTTCCGACAGCTGGGCCGAATGCCGCGGCATCTGGGATGGGGGCAAAGGATTCGGCGAAATCCGGCGGCGCTGGCTGGAACTCGCCGCGGGACTCGGACAGCCTGCGTCAGTCCATACCGGCCAGGCAACCGTGTCGGGCATTTTCGACACTATCGATGACACAGGCTGCATGATTTTGAGAACTTCGACGGGCGACAGGGTTTTGGTTTCAGCCGGCGACGTGCATTTCGGTTCGACCGCCTCCGCAGGAGCGGCCTGATGGCGCAAGGCGACGAATTCACCTTTGCCCCGCTCGGCGGCGTCGGCGAGATCGGCATGAACCTGTCGATCTACGGCTTCGGCAGTCGCCGGCAGCGGGCGTGGCTTGCGGTCGATCTCGGTGTTTCCTTCGGCGACGAAGAACATCTGCCGGGCATCGACACCATCATGCCCGACATCAGCTTCCTGGTGAAGGAGCGGAAGAATCTGGTCGGGCTTGTGCTGACGCACGCCCACGAAGACCATTTCGGCGCCATCATCGATCTTTGGCCCCGGCTGAAGTGCCCGATCTATGCGACGAAATTCTCAGCGGCGCTGTTCGAGGCCAAGTGCGCGGCCGAGCGCAATCCGCCAAAAATCCCGGTCACGGTCGTGCCGTCGGGCGGCCGGATCGAGCTCGGGCCCTTTGGCGTCGAATTCATCCCTGTGGCGCATTCGATTCCGGAATCGCATGCGCTTGCGATTCATACGGCGGTGGGAACCGCGCTTCATACCGGCGACTGGAAGCTGGATCCAACGCCGGTCACGGGGCCGCCGACCGACGAGCGGCGGTTGCGCGAGCTCGGAGACGCCGGCGTAATGGCGCTGATCGGCGATTCCACGAACGCCGTGCGGGACGGCCGCTCGCCGTCGGAAACCGAAGTCGCAAAAACCATCGCCGAACTGGTGAAAGTCGCCAAAGGCCGCGTCGCGGTGACCACGTTTGCATCGAACGTGGCACGGTTGCGAGCGGTTGCGGATGCCGCGAGGCTGTCAGGACGCGAAGTGGTCGTGGTTGGGCGCGCGATGGAGCGCGTCGTGCAGGTCGCTCGCGAAACCGGCTATCTCGACGGCGTGCAGAATTTCCGAGGCGCCGAGCTCTACGGGCATTTCCCGCCCGACAAGGTGCTGGCGCTGTGTACCGGCAGCCAGGGCGAGCCGCGCGCGGCCCTTGCGCGTATCGCCAATGACGACCATCCGCTGGTGACGCTCAACAAAGGTGACTGCGTGATCTTTTCCTCACGCACGATTCCCGGCAACGAGAAGGCGGTGGGAGCGATCATCAACGGCCTGATAGGCCAGGGGATCGAGGTTATTACCGATCGAACCCATCTCGTTCACGTCTCGGGCCACCCGCGCCGCGACGAATTGCGCGACATGATCGGTTGGGTTCGCCCGCAACTGCTGATTCCCGTTCACGGCGAGGCCCTGCATCTGTTCGAGCATGCCAAGCTGGCGCGGGCTGTCGGTGTCCCGAAGGTGCTGATCTGCCGCAACGGCGATCTCGTCAAGTTGGGACCCGGCGAGACCGGCATCATCGAGGAACTGCCGTCGGGCCGACTCTACAAGGACGGCAACATCCTGGAGGATTCCAAATCCCGGGCGGTCGTCGAGCGGCGGCGGCTCGGGTTTGCCGGCTGCGCCTTTGTGGCGCTGGCGATGGATGAGAAGGGCGAACTTGCCGACGATCCCGAGATCGAGCTGATCGGAATCCCCGAAAAGAATGCGGCTGGAGAGCCTATTGACGATTTCGTGTTCGATATCGTCGTCTCGACGGTCGAGGGCTTGCCGCGTGCGCGGCGCCGCGACCCGGACGCGCTGGCGGAATCGGTGCGCCGGGCGGTGCGCGCCTGCGTGAATGAGCATTGGGGAAAGAAGCCCCTGTGCTTTGTTCATGTGTTGACGGTCTGATCCAGCGAAATCGTCGGCAGACTAGAGACCGAGGCTTTTGCGGACGCTGCGTCTCCAAGCTATAAGGGAAGAAGGAGAAGCGCGATGCTAGGCCGGCTTAATCACGTAGCGATCGCAGTGAAGGACGCCGAACAGGCCGCCAAGATCTATGGCGCCGCCTTTGGCGCCGAAGTGTCGGCGGCAGTGCCGTTGCCGGAGCACGGGGTTGTCACCGTCTTTGTCACGTTGCCCAACACCAAGATCGAGTTCATTCAGCCTCTCGGCGAGGCTTCCCCGATCGCCAAATTCCTGGAGCGTAATGCCGACGGCGGCATTCATCACATCTGCTATGACGTGCCTGACATCATCGCTGCGCGCGACCGGCTGATCGGGGAGGGCGCGCGGGTACTTGGCGATGGTGTTCCCAAGATCGGCGCGCACGGCAAGCCCGTGCTCTTCCTGCATCCGAAAGACTTTTCGGGTGCGCTCGTCGAAATCGAACAGGCCTGACCTCATGGCCTACACCATCTCAACCGGGTTCGCGATCTACTTCGTTCTGTGGTGGGTCGTGCTGTTTGTGACGCTGCCGTTCGGCGTTCGCAGCCTGCACGAAGACGGCGGCGGCAGTCCCGGCACAGATCCGGGCGCGCCGGTCGCAACCCGGATGGGCCGCAAGCTGATCTGGACCACGTTGCTATCGGTCGTGATCTATGCAGTGGGCATGGCGGCTTATTACGAGGGTTTTTTGAGCATCGAGCGGTTGTCGAAAATGATGGGCATGCCGTTCTGACGATTAATTTCTGGCACGGTTTTGGGACATTTGGGGGAGACGATGTGGTTTCAGCGGATTATTGCGGGTCTTTTGGTACTTACCATCGCTGGTCTTGCGGCGGCGCTGTATTTGTACTTCAGAACCAACTCCCAGCTTCAGACGCTGAAAACCTTTGTCGAAGGTTACGTGTTCGCCGATGCGGTCGCGGCCTGTGAAAAGGCATCAAGCACCACGCCTTTCAAATGGAATGGTGGCACCACCACGCGCGTGATCGGTCTGAACTCGGTGAAGCTCGATAAATACAACATGGTCGCGAGCTACACGCTGTTTGCCGATGGTGTCTTTTGCGATTTCGATCCGATCAAGAAGAAGGCCAATATCGGATCGAACTTTCTCGAGCGCGAGTGACGATCGCACG
>DATHPL010000095.1:0-4395 GCA_035483915.1 Bradyrhizobium sp. | reverse complement strand
ACCGGGCCGACGCTGACCAATGTCAACGATGTCAGGGTGATTTTAGTGGATTAGTAGACCCTCATCGTGAGGAGCGCGGCTTCGCGCGTCTCGAACCATGAGGCCCCGTCATCCTTCGAGACGGCGCTGGCGCGCCTCCTCAGGATGAGGAATCCTCAAAACTCGTTGGCAATCCTGGTCAGCATCGCCACCAGCGCCGCGCGATTGCTAGGGCCGAGCAATTCATTGAGATGCGCTTCATGCTTGGCGGACACCAGTTTCTTGGCCCGCGACAGCATCGCCCGGCCCTTGTCGGTCAGCACGAGATGGTGCGACCGCCGGTCGTTGGTGGAGCGCACCCGTGCACACAGTTCGCGGCTTTCGAGACCGTCGAGCATCGCCACGAAATTCGGCCGGAGAATTCCAAGTGTATTAGCGATCTCGGTCTGGTTACGGCCGGGATTGCGGTCGAGCAGCAGCAGCACGGAAAACTGTGCCGGCGTCAGTTGCAGCGGCGCCACACAGCGCAGGAAATCCTCGAAGATTTTCAGCTGCGCGCGTTTTAACGCATAGCCAAGCATTTCCGACAATTCGCCGAGTTCGATCGGCGCGGCCTCGGCCTCCTTGCGGGCGGAGCGCGATGTTTTGGCACCGGCGTCGGTTCTGGAAACGGTCATCGCTTGGTGTTTTAAAATCGCGCTATGGTCGACATACCCCAAGGAAATTCCTGAAGGCAGTCCGGTCTTGAGGTTATATTCCATAATTGTTATTCACTATATCAAAGTTGCACGTCGGATATCAACCGCCGGCTCGCGCAGAGGGATGAGGGAGCGGCCCGCTTGAACACGACCATCATGCTGTTCCTCCTGCAGGACGGCATCACCAATGGCGCGATCTATGCCCTGCTCGGCCTGGCGCTGGTGTTGGTCTTCGCCGTGACGCGCGTCATCCTGATTCCGCAAGGCGAATTCGTCACCTATGGCGCGCTGACTTATGCGACGCTCGCATCAGGCCAGGTGCCTGGCACGGCGCGGCTCGCCGTCGTCATGGGTATCGCCGCCTTTGGCCTTGACCTCGTCATGCGCCGGCGAACCTTGCACGTCGCCTTGATCGGGCGGAGCCTCGCGATCAACATCCTTTTGCCCGTCGCGATCCTGGCGCTGACCTTGATGCTTGCCGGCAAACAAACGCCGATCGCAATCGACATCGCGCTCTCGCTTCTGATCGTGGGCACGATCGGGCTTTATCTTTACCGCATCGCCTTTGCGCCGATTGCACACACCTCCGTGCTGGTGCTGCTGATAGCGGCGGTCGGTTGCCATCTGGCGCTGCAAGGCATTGGCCTCGTCTTCTTCGGCGCCGAGGGCCAGCGCGGTCCGCCGTTGTCGAACACGTCTTTCACCATCGATCCCCTGCGCTTCACCGGCCAGAGCGTCGCGGTCTATGCGGTGACGCTCGCGCTGATCGCCGCGCTCTGGCTGTTTTTCGGCTTTACGCTCTATGGCAAGGCGCTTCGCGCAACCGCCGTGAACCGTCTGGGAGCGCGGCTGGTCGGCATCCGGACCGCGATGTCGGGACAAGTCGCATTCCTGCTCGCCGCCGTCATCGGCGCTACCTCAGGCATCCTGATCGTGCCGATCACCACGCTTTATTACGACACCGGTTTTCTGATCGGCCTGAAAGGCTTCGTCGCGGCCATCATCGGCGGCCTCATCAGCTATCCCTTGACCGCGGTCGCAGCCCTTCTGGTCGGCACCGTGGAAGCCTTCTCCTCGTTCTACGCCAGCAACTTCAAGGAGGTGATCGTGTTTGCGCTGATCATTCCGGTGTTGCTGTTGCGCTCGTTGGCTGCGCCCGCGGTCGAAGAGGACCAGGACTGATGCGACAGCGGTTGCCGGTCGTGCTGTTCGCCGTCGTTATGGCGATCGTCCCGTTCGTGCCGGGCATGCCGCCGTTCTGGATCGTGCTATCAGACAATATCGGGCTTTCGGCGCTGGTCGCGATGGGACTGGTGATACTCACCGGTGTCGGCGGCCTGACGTCGTTCGGCCAGGCAGCGTTTTGCGGCTTCGGCGCCTACACCACGGCCGTGCTGACGACCGCTTACGGCCTTTCGCCATGGCTGACGCTGCCGCTTTCGCTGTTGGTGAGCGGGGTCTTTGCGGTCGCGCTCGGACTGATCACCGTACGGCTCTCCGGCCACTATCTGCCGCTCGGCACCCTGGCCTGGGGCCTCGGTCTTTTTTACCTGTTCAGCAGGCTCGAATTCCTCGGCCGTAACGACGGCATTTCCGGCATCCCGCCACTCGCGGTCGGGTCGCTGAAAATGATCGGCCCCGGCACGATCTATTTCGCGATCTGGACCGCGGTCATCCTTTGCGCGTTGCTCACGATGAATCTGCTGGATTCCCGCACCGGCAGGGCGATCCGCGCCCTACGACGCGGGCACGTCGCGGCCGAAGCGTTCGGCATCCACCCGCCGCGGACCAAACTGCTGGTGTTCATTTATGCCGCCGTGCTCGCGGGATTATCCGGCTGGCTCTATGCGCATTTCCAGCGCGCCGTGAATCCAACCCCGTTCGGCGTCCAGACCGGCATCGAATATCTTTTCGTCGCGGTGGTCGGCGGCGCCGGTTACGTCTGGGGCGGCGTATTGGGTGCCGCGATCGTCGTTGTCCTGAAGGAAATCCTTCAGGACTATTTGCCTTACCTGTTCCACGGCGAAGGCCAGCTTGAAACGATCGTGTTCGGCATGATGCTGGTGCTGCTGCTCCAACTCGCGCCTGATGGCGTGTGGCCATGGCTGATCCGCCGTTTGCCGGCAAGAGCCGACCGCAAACGGACTGATCCATCGCTGGTGTTGCCGCCGCGGGAGAAGACCGGCGCGGGAAGCGACGCGCTGCTCCGCGTCGATCATGCGCGCAAGCAGTTTGGCGGCGTGATCGCGGTCAATGACGTCTCCTTTGACGTGAGCGCGCGCGAGATCGTCGCCTTGATCGGCCCGAACGGCGCCGGCAAGAGCACGACGTTCAATCTCATCACCGGCGTGCTTCCTGCTTCCGGCGGCACCATCTCCATCCTCGGCAAGGTCGTCCAAAGGGCGACCCCGCAGGCGGTGACAAAACTCGGGATCGCCAGAACATTCCAGCACGTCAAACTCGTCGCTGAGATGACCGTTCTCGAGAACGTCGCGATCGGCGCGCATCTGCGCGGGAGCGCCGGCGCGCTCGCCAGCCTGCTTCGGCTCGACCGGGACGACGAAGCGCGATTACTGACGGAAGCGATGCGCCAGATCGAACGCGTCGGACTATCCGCGCAGGCTTATTCGCTTGCCGGAAACCTATCGCTCGGCCAGCAGCGCATTGTCGAGATCGCGCGCGCGTTATGTGCAGACCCGATGCTGTTGCTGCTCGATGAACCGGCGGCGGGCCTGCGTCACCTTGAAAAGCAGCAGCTTGCCCATTTGCTGCGCGAGCTTCGTGATAGCGGCATGTCGGTGCTGCTGGTGGAACACGATATGGGATTTGTGATGGGCCTTGCCGATCGCGTCGTGGTGCTCGACTTCGGCACCAGAATTGCCGAAGGCACGCCACAAGAAATCAAAAGCAATCCCGATGTGATCCGCGCCTATCTCGGAGCCGCAACATGAGCACCGGCACGCGCAACCTGTTGCAGCTCACCGAGGCCCACATCGACTATGGCAAGGTCGAGGCGGTTCGTGGCGTATCGCTCGATGTCGCGGAGGGCGAGATCGTCACCATCATCGGCGCCAACGGCGCCGGCAAGACCACGCTGTTGAACGCCATCATGGGCATTCTGCCGCTTAGGGGCGGCGTGACCTTTGCCGGGACCGACTTTGCACGGCTTGAGATCGAGGACCGCGTCGCGGCGGGACTGAGTCTCGTGCCGGAGCACCGCGAATTATTCGCGGCGATGAACGTCGAGGACAATTTGCGGCTCGGTGCTTTCCGGGTCGCAAAGGCATCGGCGGCCCAATCGCTGGACCGCGTCTATACGCTGTTCCCCCGGCTGAAGGAGCGACGCCGCCAATTGGCGGGAACATTATCCGGCGGCGAACAGCAAATGCTCGCCATGGGCCGCGCGCTGATGGGCGCGCCGAAACTCCTGATGCTGGACGAGCCGAGCCTCGGGCTCGCGCCAACCATTGTCGCCGACATCTTCCGCACCATCACCGAATTGCGCGACAGCGGCGTGTCGGTGTTGCTGGTCGAGCAGAACGCACAGGCCGCGCTGCAAATCGCTGGCCGCGCCTACGTCATGGAACTCGGCGAATTCGTCTTGGCCGGGACGGCAAAGGACATCGCCGGTAACGCAGGCGTTGCCGCAAGCTATCTCGGCTTCTAGCCGCAATGTTACCCGGGACCCATTTACCCCGGAAGATCAGGTGCTTCAGCC
>DATHPL010000094.1:0-8141 GCA_035483915.1 Bradyrhizobium sp. | reverse complement strand
AGACGTGGTGGATCATCAAGACAGAGTCTGTTGGATGACCTTCGGCTCGACTGGCGCCGTGGACTCCTTGCCGCCGGTCCGGATCTTGGACATCATTTTGGACATCGCAAATCCGGCCAGGCCGCGGAACGACAGCACCAGAACCACTTCGTGGTGCCGGAGACCCTTGCCGCCTTTGACCAGACCGAGGTCCCGGATCAGGCAGTGTTGTCCGCTGCTCATTCGAGCGAGTCTGATATTTGCAAAACGCGACATCGCGTGCAGCATGCATTGCCAAGTGAGCGCGTCAATTCTTGACAAGACGATGCCGGTCCTGCTGGTCCGGGTATTGATTCGACACCGCCGATCGCGCGACTAGCGGCGGCGGCCGCCTCCCACGATTCCGCCGGTATTCGGCATCAAGGTCGATCCGCTCGGCGAGGTGTTGATGAAGGCGTTGCCCGACGGGTTCGCGGCGCTGTCCGCCGCGGCGGCCACGCTGCCGGCTCCGCCGTTCAGGGTTCCGTTTCCCATGCCCATCGTGGTGCCGGCTGTGGCTGCCGAAGTCGGAAACGCTTGAGCGGCGTTCGATGCAGGCAGCGTGGTCGCAAGGATCAACCCGGTGACAGTCGCTGTGATAAAAGCTTTTGACATTTGTTATCTCCGTTCTACAGCGACGAGATAGTTATTTTGCCGGCCGAATGTTGGGGCATTACGCCAATTTGATAGCCGTTGCCGGGTCGATGATCTGTGCGTAGCGCGATGACGACGTTCACGGGCGAGTGTTGAAGATCGTCGTTTAATGACGATCTCGCTGATCGAAATGTCCGGCAACATCAATAGCGGGACATGAAGGAATAGTAAGTTGGCGCACGTCTCTTCGTGATTACATTGCTTTCATCCGCGCACCGGGGATGACCATGGACGCAAAGAAACGATTCGAAGCGCTCGAGACGATGTGCCGAGAGCGTGCTCGCGTTGCCGGGGAAGATGAAAAATATTGGCTGGACGAGGCAGACGAATGGGCACGGTTCGCGCGGTCCGCCGATCCTCTGATTCAAAGCCCGCCGCTACAGCTTGACCTGCTCCGGCGCGACCAGCGTTAGTCGTCGAATGGAGTTGGACCGGCCTTCCTCGGTTTGGTCTCGTGCTGGCGGGCCTCAGGTTTTCCAGACGTCTTTGAATTGTTCGGCGACGACATCCGCGTAAGCCGGTCGCCCGGTCAGGATGCCGACGTCGCGCGCGAATCCGTTCATGCCTTCCACGAAGTCCGGCGAGATGGTGGCGTCATAATAGGGCAGGTCGCGCTTGATTAGGTCGACGATCAGCGCAGCTTCCTCCGGCGGGAACAGTTTTGCCGCGACGTCCTTGGCAAGCTGAGGCTGCGCCTTGAGCGCGGCGTGCGCTGCCACGATGGCGCGGACCGCGCCAGCCGCGGCCTTCGGATTTTCGGTGATGAGGCGGTCACTCGCTGCTATGGATGCCATGGTATAGTTGAAGCAGGCTTCCGGGCCGTCGCCGCGCCGCACATCCAATACGACGGTGCCGACGCCGCGCCGTACCGCGAGTTCGGTGCCCATTCCGTTGGCCCAGAACCCGTCGATCTTGCCGTCTTCAAGAGCCTTGGCGGCGGTGAGTCCGAAGTTCACGCCAGCGCCGGTGGCACCGGGCACCGGGGCGATCGCTATACCATCCCGCGCCGGATCCAAACCGGCTTCGCCGAGCAAGCGGCGCAGGCCCATCTCGACCCATGGAGCCGCGCCGATGCGGCGGCCCTTCACGACCTCGAGGTCGCCGCGCTTCGCTTTCAGATCGGAGCGCATCACCAGGAACCAGTACATGCCCTGGCCCTGGGCGCAGAGCAGCTTGCAGCCTTTCCATTCCGGAAACGCCGCGAGTGCGGAATGAGCCGAGCCGCCGACAAAATCGATCTCGCCGTCACGCAGCGCCTGATAGGCCTTGTCCACCGGAAAGATCAGTTCAAGCGAGACATCGAGTCCTTGCTTGGCAAACAGGCCGAGTTCGACGGCCGCGACTGCGGGAAAATAGGAATTGGAAATGAGATCGGGAACGGCCAGTTTCATCATCGTCCTCTCAAGGCTCAAGTAAGTGTACCGAGAAGCAGCCAAAGGCTAGCCTCACACACTACATGAATTTGCGAAACGCCTGATGCGGACAACCGGGGATGCGCCGCTGCGATGATTTGCCGGACGCGTCAGCTTTCCGCGTTGGGCAGGAGCACTTCGATCTGCCCTTCCACCACCCGAACCGGGTAAGTGCGAAGATCGGATTCAGCCGGCGAGCAGACGGCCTTTCCGGTGCAGACGTCGAACTGGCCGCCGTGCAGCGGACACTCGATGATATTGTTGTCGAGCCAGCCGTCGGTCAGCAAAGCATAGGCGTGCGTGCAGACGTTGTCGGTCGCAAAGATCGTCCCGTCGATATTGTAAAGCGCGATATGGATATCGCCGACATCATGGGAGCTCATCTCGCCGGAGGGGACATCGTTGAGCGTGGCAAGAGGGCGCCATTGCGAACCGTCTGTATTTTCAGCCATCACGCCAGCTCCACGACCTCTGCTCTTTTATTTTAACGCGTTTTCTTCACGCGAACCGGTGCCCACTTCGCTTGAAAACACTCTAGAGCTCCGATTCCGAAGTTCGCAAACAATTGCAGCAACCCCTGATGCGAACTTCGGAATCAAAGGAGCCCTAGAAAATATGGGTTTCTAGCGCGGCTTTGAATTTGAAGTTCCTATAACGTACTTGCAGCGAAACTGATAGGAACTTCAAATTCGCCGCACTAGGCAACCTTGTTGGATTGCATGAATGTCGAACCGGCTCTTTGCTTGACCGCCCGCCGGAGTGCGGATGCGTCCCGTCCGCGGTTGATCGCGACGCCTCCGACAACGGACCCATCGTCACCAAGCGAAACCAGCGTCCATGCGTCGGATGCCGGGTCGCCAAGAATCTCGTGCGCGACGCCCAGGTCCGGGAACCCGATCGACTGAATGTTTATATCGAACTGGTCGGACCAGAGCGAGGGGATTTCGTCAAACGTGACATCCGCGCCGGTCATGGCCTGTGCCGCAATCGTGCCTTGCTCGGCGGATGATTTCCAGGATTCAACGCGCCGCGATGGACCGTGCATGACCGGATGAGACGTGACTTCGCCCGCACCGAAAATGAGGGGATCGGAAGTTCGGCACTGCGCGTCGACCACGAGCCCGTTATCGGTCGTAAGCTTCGCGTTCGCGGCGAGTTCGATGTTCGGTGCGGCGCCAATGCCCGCGATGATGACATCCGCGGCGATGATCCCTCCCTCGATCCGGACCAGGATTTCAGAGCGGTCGGAACGCAAAGCCTGCACGTCTGTCGACGTCAGAATCTCGACGCCTTCATCGCGATGCCGGCGTTCGACCCATTCGCTCACTGCCGCGGGCATCCCGCGTGCGAGCAGGCGCGGCTGCGCCTCGAGAACCGTGACGCGGCAATTCCTGCGCGCGGCGGCTGCCGCCACTTCAAGGCCAATAAAGCCGCCACCGATTATCACGACGCGCCGGTCTGCCTTGAGCTGCGGCGCAAGCGACAACGCATCCTGCAATGTCCGCAAGTAGTGGACCGGCGCGTCACCCGCGCATTCCGCCGGCAGCCGCCGCGGACGCGAGCCGGTCGCAAGCAGCAGCCGGTCGTAACTAAACTCGATGCCATCGGCGGTGACGACGGTTTGCCGCTGCCGGTCAATCGAGGTGACGCGCACTCCCGCATGGTAGCGGATGTTGTTCGTATAGTTCGTCGCGCCGGAGAGAACGATCTGCTCGGCGGTCTTGATGCCGTGAAGCAGTTCCTTGGAGAGTGGCGGGCGGTCGTAAGGCAGGCACGGCTCTTCCGACAACAGATCGATGGTTGAGCTTGGCGCGCCACGCGCGAGTTCGATGGCGGCCCGATGTCCGGCAACGCCTCCACCGACCACCACGAAGCGTTGCATTTCTCTTTCCTCTTCACTGCGCTTGCCGACCAATCGGGGTTTGGCTGCGCGGACGCTCGTTTGCCGCTGTGCGGACCCTTGCTTGCCATTGTGGTTTCTGTCCTGATAGAGACAGTCTATTGCGAAGGCAGTCAGTACACATTGGCCAGCACAGGCATGCGGCGATACGAACAGGTTGTGTCCTATATCCGCCGCCGGATCGAGGCGGGAACGCTGAAGCCTGGCGAGCGGCTGCCGTCGGTCCGCGCGCTCAGCGAGTCGACCGCCTTCAGCATGGTCACGGTGCATCACGGCTACGCGCTGCTGGAGAGCGAGGGCATCATCGAAGCCCGTCCCCGCGCCGGATTCTTCGTCGCGGCTACCGCGCCTCAGGCGCGAAATTTTGTCGATACGCCGTCGTCGAGGCCGGGCCTGTCGGACGCGCCGATCTTGATCGACAGCCTGAATTTCAAGGTGATGTCGGCCTGGCACAGCCGGGACGTCGAAGCCTTTGGCGCCGTCTATCCGAGCGGCGATATTTTTCCGCGCCGGCGGATCAATCAGACGCTGCGACAGGTATTGCTTCGTGATCCGGAACGCGCGTCGGAAACCGATGCGCCGGAAGGCGATCCGCTGTTGCGGGAAATCATCGCCAAGCGCATGGCGCAACGTGGCGTGATCGTGCGGCAGAGCGACGTGCTGGTGACCGGCGGCGGCTTGCAGGGCCTCGACATCTGCGTCGGCGCTCTCACCCGGCCCGGCGATACGGTGCTGGTCGAGACGCCGACCTTCTTTCCCATTCTCGATGCCTTGCGGCGCCGCCATCTATTGGCGCTGGAAATATATTCACATCCCAAAAACGGCATCGATCCGGATCAGTTCGCGCATCTCTTGGCAAAAAATCAGGTCGCAGCCTGTCTGTTGATGCCGGTCAATCACTATCCGACCGGCGTCACCTATAGCGAAGACACCATGCGCCGGGTCGTGCAGATCGCAAGCCAGCGCCAGATACCGATCATCGAGAACGACATGTTCGGCAATCTCTCTTACGCCAACGAGTTCACACCCAGCCTGAAGACCTTCGACACGGACGGCTACGTCATCCAGTTCTCCAGTTTTCCAGGACTGGCGCCTTCCGGTTACGGCATCAGCTGGATCATCGGCGAGCGCTATCACAGCGCGTTGCTGGAGCAGAAGTTCTTCACCAACCTCTTTGGCGGCGACGGGCCATTGCAGCGTGCCGCGGCCGAATTCATCTCGAAGGGTTATTACGAGCGTCCGCTGCGCAACATCCGCGAAACCCTGGGAAAACGAATGCAGCAGGGCCTGCGCCTGGTTTCGGAACTGTTTCCCAAAGATTGCGCGATCTCCAGTCCCTCCGGCGGCTTCGTGTGCTGGGTGAGGGGGCCGCACAGTTTCGATGCGGTCGCAGCCTCGCGCCTGGCATTGCTTGACAGTATCAGCCTGGCACCGGGGCCGATGTTCTCGCCCGCGGCCTCGTTCAAGAACTTTCTCGCGCTCAATTTTTCGTTCGAGTGGACGGCTGAGCGTATCGGAAAGCTCGAAAAGATTGCCTCATTGATCCGCTCGCCGGTCGCCGCATTGACCGCTTAGCGGGCCTCCGCCGTTCTGTACTGATTGCGTTTGCGCCTTCTTGCCGCTGTTAGAACAAACCGGCAAGCCCTCCTAATATGCTCCAGGGATCAAAAAGACAGTGGAACGGCCGGGGTGATAATCCCGGACCTGCCGCGCAAGTCGGTCCGGAGGAAACATGGCGGGTGCAGAGCTGCCGGGTTCGAAGCCGTCGGCACGGTTGCGGGCGATCCAGTGGACGGCGGTCGCCCTCGTCACCGTCGTGATCGCGCTCAATTACATCGACCGATCGACGCTCTCCGTCGGCAACCTTCTTATCCGCAAGGAATTCGGCATCAGCGCTACCGCGATCGGCGCGTTGCAGTCCGGCTGGTCACTGGCTTATGCGTTTGCGCAAATTCCGGTCGGGTTCATGCTGGATCGTCTGGGTCCGCGCTATCTGGTCGGAGGCGCGTTGATCCTGTGGTCGATCGCGCAAGGCGCGGGCGGCTTCGCGTTCGGCTATACGCAACTCCTGTGGTCGCGCATTGCGCTCGGCGTGACGGAATCGCCGGCCTATCCCGCCGGCGTCCGCGTCACCAGCGACTGGTTCCGCGTGCGCGACCGCGGCATGCCCACCGGCCTCTACAATGCCGGCGGCAATATCGGCCCCGCGATTGCGCCGCCACTATTGACCGCGCTGATGCTCGCCTTTGGCTGGCGGACGATGTTCGTGACCATGGGAGTGATCGGCCTGCTCGGTGCAGTCGTGTGGTTCATGCTCTATCGCAATCCCCACAGCACCGTTCTGGAGTCGGACGACAACGCCTACCTCGCCGAGAACCGCGCCGCGATAACGCCGGTGCGCGGGGAACAATGGGCGAAGCTGTTCACGTTCCGCACCAGCTGGGCCATGATCGTGCTGGCATTCTGCGCCGGCTATTCAATCTGGATGTATCAGACCTGGATCCCCGCCTATCTCGAGATGCAGCAGCATGTCAGCATCGCGAAAACTGGCGTACTTGCCTCGATCCCCCTGATCGCCGGCATCGCCGGTTGTCTGGCCGGCGGCTGGTTCACCGACAAGCTGGTGCGTCTCGGCGTCAACCTGATGGATAGCCGCAAGCTTCCCTGCGTCGGTGGCCTGCTCGTCTGCGGGCTCTTTACCGGCCTTATGACCACCGCCTCCAATGCGACAGAGGCCGTGATCCTGATGTCGCTGGCGCAGTTTTTCCTCAGCGCCGGCATTGCCGGCAAATGGGCGCTGACCACCGCCACCGCGCCGCAATCCTATTGCACCTCGATCGCGGGGTTGATGAATTTCGGCGGCTATCTCGGTGGAACCGTCTCGCCTGTCGTGACCGGCTATGTCGTCGACGTCACGGGCTCCTTCGTCATCGCCTTTGCCATCGGCGCGGGCATGTCGTTGATCGGCGCCATGGCGCTGTATTTCATGCTGAAGGCCCCGATTACCTCGGCGGATCTGGCGCCTGAGGCCGCGCTCCCGGCAGGAGCGGAACCGGCGAAAGCGCTGTACTGATCGCGTTTCATGGTGACTGCTCCTTGCAGAACAGCCACACTCTCATCTTAAGTCGCGCTAGGAGCCGACAAAGCCGCGGACCAGCTGCAAAGGGAGGAGCCGATGAACTTGCAAGTGCCGAATCCGGCCGCCGGCGCCGCTTCCGCCAGCCGCTTGGCCATCGCCGATTGCGACATCCACCACAGCCCGCGCGATTTCAAGCTGCTTTACCCCTATCTGGAAAAGCGCTGGCGCGATCATATCGACCTGTTCGGAAGCTACAGCCGGCAGGGCATGGCCAAAGGGCCGCAATATCCCAAGGGCCAGCCCGACGCGTCCCGGCGCGATGCGTGGCCTCCGGGAGGCGGCCGCCCCGGCAGCGATCTCGATTTCATGCGCAGCCATCATCTCGATGCGAACGGCATCCAGCTCGGCGTGCTGACGATGATCCGCCCGCATCCGGGCGGCATGCCGAATCTCGATCTCAGTGCAGCGTTGTGCCGCGCCATCAACGACTGGCAGGTCGCCGAGTGGACGACTCCGGAGCCGCGGCTGAAGGCATCGATCGTGGTGCCTTACGAAGATGCGGAAGCATCCGTCGCCGAAATCGAGCGCTGGGCCGGCT
The DNA here is from genome assembly GCA_035483915.1 of Bradyrhizobium sp. Classification (GTDB taxonomy): domain Bacteria; phylum Pseudomonadota; class Alphaproteobacteria; order Rhizobiales; family Xanthobacteraceae; genus Bradyrhizobium. Next base: position 480 of record DATHPL010000094.1, on the reverse strand, counting down.
CGCCGCATATGGTTCAGGTGCTGCTGCTCTCGCGCACCGTGGAGCCGCTTGGCAATCGCCGCTACTGGCCGATCTATGAAGCGGCGACGGCTGCGGGATTGCCGGTCGGCATCCACGCCTTCGGTAACGGCGGCAACCCGACCAGCAGCACCGGCTGGGCCACCTATTACATCGAAGACATGGTCGGCCACTCGCAGTCGTGTCAGGCGCTGATCAGCAGCATGGTGTTGGAGGGCGTGTTCGAGCTCATTCCGAAATTGCGTGTGGTGCTGATCGAGGCCGGCTTTGCCTGGATGCCGTCGCTCGCCTGGCGGCTCGACAAGATCCGCTCTTCCTTGTGCAGCGAAACCCCGCACCTCAAGCGCCGGCCGAGCGAATACCTGCGCGATCATGTCTGGATGACGACGCAACCGATGGAAGAACCCAATCCATCGATTCATCTGCGCGACACGATCGACTGGATCGGGCTCGATCGCCTGT
>DATHPL010000093.1:0-11637 GCA_035483915.1 Bradyrhizobium sp. | reverse complement strand
AAAAATACGATCGGCTCGATGAGTTCACGGTTTCGATGGGCCATCCGGACGCGATGCAGGCGGTCGTCTCCGGCCAGACCGTGAACAGCCATTTCAGCGTGGCACCGTTCAACACTTACGAATTGCGGCTGCCGAGCATTCATCAGGTGCTGTCAAGCTACGAGACCGACGGCAAGCACACCAACGGGCTTCAGGTGACGACCAAAGCTTTTCACGATGCCAACCCGAACATCTGCAAGGCGGTGCGGGCAGCGCATGAAGAGGCGAACGCCTTCATCAAGAACGAGCCGAAAGCCGCCGCCGAAATCTACCTGAAGCTCGTCAACGACAAGAAGAACTCCGCCGACGATCTCGTCGCGATGATCACCGATCCCGACATCGACTACACCACGACGCCGGCCAACCTGATGAAACATGCCGAGTTCATGCACAAGGTCGGCCGGCTCAAGCATTTGCCGGCGTCATGGAAAGATCTGTTCTTTCCCGAGGCCCATGATCTCAGCGGAAGCTGAAGTGCGCCGCCATGTCTCCCGACGGGTCTGGATTGACGGAGGCCAGGCCGGAACAGAGACAATGGCCCAAAAAGTGCATGAGCGCGGAAGGGCGGTCTTCCCCGGGTGGCTTTCCAAGCCACCGGCTGAAGTCCGTTCCATGGCCAAGTTAGCCGCCTTGAGAGTTGTCACCGGAGTTATCAGCATGAAGCGCTTGTTCGTTTGGGTCCTGGCCTGCCTCGCTATTGCAGCGATCCCCTCGGCGGCGAATGCCGATCCGGTCAAGATCCGCTTCATCCTGGACTGGAAAGCGCAGGGACCGGGCGCATGGTTCTATGTCGCCCGCGACAACGGTTATTTCGCGGCTGAAGGGCTGGACGTGTTGATCGACCAGGGCGATGGATCGGCCGCGGCCGTCAGCCACATCATGACAGGCACTTACGACGCAGGGTTCGGCGACATCAATGCCGTGATCCAGAACGCCGCTCTGCATCCGGGCGAGCAGCCGCTGATGGTTTACATGCTGTACAATCGGGCGCCGTATGCCTTGATCGTCAAGGCGGACGGTCCGATCAAAACCTTGAAGGACGTCGAGGGCCGCATCCTGGCGGCACCGGCGGGTTCAGCCACCGAGCGCATGTTCAAGCCGCTGGCGCTGAAAAACGGTGTCGACGCCTCCACGGTCAAGGTTTTGAACGCCGCGCCCAACCTGATCGAGCAATTGCTGGTCACCGGGCAGGCCGACGCGATCGCGCAGTTTGCGCCGACCAGCTACATGAATTTTCTGGCGATGAAAAAATCGCCGGACAAGGATTTCCGATGGTTCTTCTACAGCGAGAATGGGCTGGATCTCTATTCCAACGGCATCCTGGTCTCGCAGAAGCTGCTCAAGGAAAAGCCCGAAGCCGTGCGCCATCTGGTGGCGGCTCTCAATAAGGCGATACTCCAGGTCGCAGCCAATCCCGATATTGGAATCACGACGCTGCAAAAAGTCGAGCCGCTTACCAATTTCGATCTTGAGAAGCAGCGGCTGATCTATACCATCGATCAGCAATTGCGAACGGAAGAAGTCGCAAAGCTTGGGCTGGGCGATCTCGACGACACCAGGCTCACCGCGGCAATCAAGACGGTTGCGGACGCCTATGCTCTCAGCCGCACGCCCGCGATCGACGAAGTCTTTAGCCGCGCCTTCCTGCCGCCGAAGGCCGATCGCATTCTGTCTGCGGACCACTGACCGAGATCGCACGCCCGCGTAATCAAAAAGCAAACCACGGAGGATGACATTGGAACTCGATCATAACCGCTTCATGGCAATCGCCATCGAGGAAGCGAAAGCCGGCGCCGCACAAGGCGAACAGCCGTTTGGCGCGGTCGTGGTCGACGGCAATGGTGAACTGGTCGTTCGCAGCCGCAGCCTCAAGGTCTCGGCATGCGATGCGACCGCCCATTCGGAGACGCTGGCCGTCAAATACGCGACCCAGAAGCTCGGGCGGCGCATGCTGCCGGATTGCACGTTCTACGCAACCTGCGAACCCTGTCCGATGTGTCTGGGCGCCATTCTCAACGGCGGGTTCAACACCCTTGTGCTCGGTGCCCGCAACCGCGACATCAAGCAACTCGCCAAGATCGCTTTCAATTTCAAGGACTATACGGTCGAGCGTTTCGCCGAAATGACCGGGTGGAATTTGAAGCTGATCGGGGGCGTCAGAACGGCGGAATGCATCGAGCTTTACGCGACCTCCCAGGTCGAGTTGACGCGCTGAAACTTCGGCGATCCCCCGGTCGCCTAGGCCGGCACAGGTTTCGCCTTGGTGAAGACGACGCCTTTGGCCTCGGTGCCGACCGCGGTGAGAACGGCGATCACAATAGCGACCGATCCGGCAACGACCGCAAGCGCAAGCCCGTAGTTTCCGCCGTAATGCGCGGCGATGCCGGCTTGAAGCGTCGCGTTCACGGAAGCGATCAAGTTGCCGAGTTGATAAACGAAACCGGGAAACGTTCCGCGCGCATTGTCGGGCGACAACTCGTTCAGATGCACGGGCACGACGCCCCAGGCGCCCTGTACGGCGAACTGCATCAGGAAAGCACCGACCGCGAGCAAAGCGGGGCTGCTTGAGAAAGCCCACAACGGAATCACCGGCAGGGCGAGAAGGGCAGCGATGATGATGCAGCGCCGCCTTCCGAACTGCTCGGAGAGCGTGCCGAAGAGAATGCCGCCGCAAATGGCGCCGATATTGTAGATCACCGCGATGATGCCGACGGCGTGCGGCGACAGCTTGTGTTCCACTTCCAGAAATGTCGGATAGATATCCTGGGTGCCGTGGCTGAAGAAGTTGAACGCCGTCATCAGCACGACCGCATAGATGCCGAGGCGCCAGTGCGATCTGAGGATCGCTAACGTGCCGCCGCTCTCAATAGCCCGCTCTTTGCTCCAGCTCGGCGATTCCGGGACGTTGCGGCGAATGTACAAAACGAGCAGGGCGGGAATGACGCCGACCATGAACATGCCGCGCCAGCCGATGTAAGGGAAGAGCAGGCCATACACGATCGACGCCATGAAATAGCCGGCGGGGTAGCCCGATTGCAGCAGGCCCGAGACGAAGCCGCGGGCATGCGGCGGAATGGTTTCCATCGTGAGCGAGGCACCGACACCCCATTCGCCGCCCATTGCGACACCGTATAAAGCGCGCAGGATGATGAATACCGTCAGGCTCGGAGCAAAGCCGGATGCGAATTCGAGGATCGAATAGATGAGAATGTCTATCATCAGGACCGGCCGTCGGCCCCAACGATCGGCGGCACGGCCGAAAATAAAGGCTCCGATGGGGCGCATCGCCAGCGTCAGCAGGATCGCAAGCGTCACATTCGAAATGTCGGTGTGGAATTCTTCCGCAATATCTTTCAGCACGAACACCAGCAGAAAAAAATCGAAGGCATCCAGCGACCATCCGAGAAAACTCGCCGCGACGACGTGCTTTTGTTCACTGGTCCAGCCGGACAACGCTGCAATGGCCATCGGGTGTGCCTCAAACGAAATGAGAAATGCGTCTCCGGTGGATCATTGAGTGATGTTGCGGCGATGGCAAGTGAATTGGAGGTGACGCCGGTCTGTCAGAAGCTGTTGGCAATGCACAAACGCTCAGCCGCCGCGAGGAGCGTCTCTGACACGACGGGATCGCCGATGCGTTCTTGCTCGGGTCCGGAAGCAACCCGACGGGTCCCGTAATGCTCTAAAAATTAGCATTGTAACAAAGCTAATTTGTGTTAGCTTTTCGGACACGGCGTCGTGAATGGGAGATAGTCATGTTTCTCTACAACGCTTGGTACGTGGCCGCCTGGGGTACGGAAGTCGGTGAAAAGCCGATGGGGCGGACGTTGCTGGAAGAGCCGGTGGTGTTCTATCGGCAGACCGATGGTCGGGTCGCAGCCCTGGAAGACCGTTGCTGCCACCGAGGCATGCCGCTGTCCTGCGGACAGGTATCCGGAAACAACATTCGCTGCGAGTATCACGGCATGGTCTTCGACAGCGGCGGAAGCTGTGTCGAAATACCGGGCCAGCCTCTCATTCCAAAGAACGCCAAAGTCCGGAGTTTTCCGGTCGCCGAACAGGATGGCCTGATCTGGATCTGGATGGGCGACGCCAATCTCGCGGACCCCGCCGAGATTCCGAGCTACCCCTGGCACGCGCGATGGCCGCACAAGGACAAGACCGAGCGCATCGATTGCAACTACCTTCTGCTGTCCGACAATCTCCTCGACCAGACCCACGCCGCCTATGTTCACAAGTCGACGCTCGCAAGTAACGTCGATGCCTACGAACGCGCCGAGATGAAGATCACTCCGACCGAAAACGGCGTGAAGTTCATTCGCTGGATGCTCAACTGTCAGCCGCCCGGCATCTACACCAAGGCGGTGAAATTCAGGGGCCGGGTGGATCGATGGGGTGAATTCGAATATGTCGCGCCTTCCTGCATCCTGCAATTTACAGGCGCCCGCGACGTCGGGGAGGGCGCCTACGAGAACGACGCCCGCGACGGAGGCTTTGGCTTACGTATCTTCTACGGCATCACGCCCGAGACCGAGCACACCAGCTGGTTCATGTGGTCGGCCGCCAACGGCCATCGCCAGAACGATCCGCAAGCGACGGAAGAGCTGTTCAGCGAAATCGAGCATGCCTTCAAGGAGGACGAGGACGTGCTGGTCGCGCAGTATGCGACCCTGCGCAAGGTCGGCGATCGGCCGCTGATCAACATCGCCTCCGACGGCGCCCGTATTCATGCACGACTGGCGCTTGAGCGGAAGATCGCGCAGGAGCGAGGCATTCCCCGCGAACAGGTCATCACCTTGGCATGACATCGACGCCGAAAGGCACATCGGGAGGGACATCCATCATGTTGACGCGTGTGCTGATCCTCGGACTGACGACGGGTATGTTGTTTTCAGGCGCCGCGCGCGCCGATGAGAACCGGCCCGGCGTGACCAATGCCGAAATCCTGATCGGTCAGACCAATCCCTACAGCGGCCCATTGTCGGCTTACGGAACGCAGGGTCGGGCGCAGGCCGCCTACTACAAAATGGTCAACGACGAGGGTGGGGTGAACGGCCGGAAGATCAAGCTGATCTCGCTCGACGACGGGTATTCGCCGCCGAAGACCGTTGAACAGCATCGACGTCTGATCGAAGGCGACGAAGTCCTTGGCATCGTCGGGACGATGGGGACACCGACGAACTCCGCGATCGTCAAATACGTCAATGGCAAAGCCGTGCCGCATATCTTCCTGGCAACCGGCGCCTCGAAGTGGGGCGATGTCGCGAACTACCCGTGGACGATGGGCTGGTATCCGACCTATCGCTCCGAAGGCATGATCTACGGGACGTACATACGAGATACGATCAAGGACGCCAAAATAGCCATTCTGTCGCAGAACGACGATTATGGAAGGGATTTCGTTTCCGGCTTCAAGGCAGGTCTGGGTGAGGCCGCCGACAAGCTCATCGTGAAGGAGCTCACCTATGAAGTATCGGAGCCGACGGTCGATTCCGCTGTCATCACGCTGAAGTCCTCAGGCGCGAATGTATTGTTCAGTGCGGTCACGGCCAAGGCCGCCGCACAGACCATCAAGAAGGCGGCCGAACTTGATTGGCATCCGACACATTTCCTGGTGCAGAACGCCAATTCGATCGCGACGGTGCTGACGCCCGCCGGCCTCGATCACTCGGTCGGGATCATTTCCACGGCTTACCTGAAGGATCCCTCCGATCCCCAGTTTGCGGACGATCCCGGCATGAAATGGTATCTCGCCTTCATGAAGCAGTATTATCCGGAAGGTGACGCGAAGGACCCGCAAAACCAGATCGGCGTGTCGATCGCTGCGACCTTTGTGCAGGTTCTCCGGCAGTGCGGCGACGACCTTTCGCGCGAGAATCTCATGAAGCAGGCGAATAGCATCAGGGACCTTGAACTGCCGCTGCTGCTGCCCGGTATCAAGCTGAACACCAGCCCCGATGATCACTATCCGATCGAGCAACTGCAACTCGTCAAATTCGACGGCAAGGGCTGGCAGTCTTTCGGTCCGGTGTTGGGGAGCCGCTGATCGCGCCCGTGGATTCAGCCTGTATTTGTGACGCGGCCACCGAGGAACGTCTCCGATACCACGGGATCGCCGATGAGGGTCTCGGCGGGACCTGAAGTAACGACGCGACCAGTTTCCATCAGGTATGCGCGATCGGCGATCTTCAGCGTCTGGCGGGCCTTCTGCTCGACCAGCAGGACGGTGAGCCCTTCGCGCCGCAGCTCTTGAATCATCTGGAATACGGCCTCGGTCATTTTCGGCGCAAGCCCAAGCGATGGCTCGTCGAGCAGCAACAGCCGGGGTTTTGACAGCAGCGCGCGGGCGATCGCCAGCATCTGCTGCTCGCCGCCGCTCAAGAGGCTCGCAAGGACGTGGCGGCGCTCGGCAAGGATTGGAAATCGTTCGAGCATGGCGGCGAGGTCCGACTGGCCCTGCACTTTGTCGGTTCTGATATAGAGACCCATCAGCAAATTCTCTTCGACGCTCATCGAGCCGAGAATGCCGCGTCCCTCGGGCACCAGCGCAATGCCGCGTTTCAAGTTGCGTTCAGCACTGTTGGGATTCAGAGTTTCGTTCTCGAACGCAATCTCGCCCTGATAAGGCAAGAGCCCGGCGATGGCGCGAGCCACCGTGGTCTTGCCGGCGCCGTTGGCGCCGATCAGCGCAACGATCTCGCCTTTGGCGACATCGAGGTCGATGCCGCGCACGGCCTGGATGGCGCCGTAGCGAACGCTAAGGTTGCGAACGGTCAGCATCAGTCGGCCTGTCCCAGATAAGCGTCGAGCACGGCGGGATTGACCCGAATTTCTTCCGGCCGTCCCTGCGCGATCAAGACGCCGAAGTCGAGCACATAGAGGTGGTCGCAGAGGTTCATGACAAAGGCCATGTCGTGTTCGATCAGGAGAATGCTGAGGCCGTCATCGCGAAGTTTCAGCATCAGGTTCCGGATCGTGTCGGCCTCGTCGTGGTTCATGCCGGCGACCGGTTCGTCCAGCAGCAGCAGCTTGGGCCTTGCCGTGACGGCTCGCGCCATCTCGACTTTTCGTTGCAGCCCGTAAGGCAGCGAACGGGCGAGCCGGTTGCGGACATCGCCGAGTTCGAAGAACTCCAGCACTTCTTTCGCGCGAGCGATCGCCAACGGATTGGCGAGGCGCGTCGGCAACAATCTTTGAATGGCGGAGCCGGTAGGCGGCTGCGCCACCAGCAAGTGCTCCCACACCGTCATATCAGCGAACAGCCGGATGTTCTGAAAGGTACGCATGATTCCGGCCCGTGCGATTTGATGCGGCGGCCGGTCGGTCACCGCATGGCCGTCGAGCATGACGGCGCCGGACGAGGCGCGATAGGCGCCGGTGATGACGTTGAAGGTCGTGGTCTTGCCCGCGCCATTGGGACCGATCACGCCGACGATCTGGCGAGGTGCAACCTCAAGCGAAAGATCCGTCAGCGCATGGACGCCGCCGAATAGCTTGGAAACACGATCGAGCTTCAACCGAGGAGGCGTTTCCATCGTCGCGCTCATGCCGGCGACGAGGGTAACGCAAAGCGCAGCAGCGCGCGATCGAGCAGGCCCTGGCGGCGCACTACCAGCATGCCGATCAGGAGCGCGCCGAACGCGGCAAAGCGCCAGTCGGCGAGAAAGCGCAGATATTCGGGCAGCACCACCAGGATCACGGCTCCAACGAGTGCACCGGGCGCCACTGTCGAGCCGCCGAGGATGACGGCGAGCACGAAATCGATCGAGCGTTCGAACGAAAAGTTTCCCGGCTCGATGTAGACGTGGTGATGCGCGAACAGTCCGCCCGCGATCGCCGCCACCGCGGCGCCAAAACCGAAGGCGCCGACCTTGATTCGGGTAGCGTTGAGGCCGACGAGACCGGCGGCGGTTTCGTCGTCACGCACGGCGCGAATCTCGAGCCAGATTTGCGAGGTCTCGAGCACCATGACGAGCACGAGCACCAGGATCGCCCAGATCCAGATCGTGCCGGTGGAGACGTGCGCCATGCCGTGGAAGCCTTCCGGTCCGCCCATCGCGGAAAAATTAAGGAAGAAGCTGCGCACCATCTCGCCGAACCCGAGCGTCGCCATGGCAAGATAGATGCCCTTTAGCCGCAGCGCCGGAAAACCGACGATCACACCGATGATTCCGGATGCGAGCGCTGCGATCAGGAGCGAAGGCGTCAGCGGCAGGCCGGCTTTGACGGTCAGCCAGGAGGTGAGATAGGCGCCGATCCCCATGAAGCCGGCATTACCGAGCGACAACTGCCCGGTGGACAAGATGATGTAGACGCTGAGCGCGCCCAGCACGAGAATGCCGACATCCGCCAGAATTCCCGCGTAATACATCGACATCGTCACACCCGCTGATCTTGATTGCGACTGCTGCCGCCGAGCAAGCCTTGCGGGCGAAGCAGCAGGATCAGGATCATGAAGCCGTAGACCACGAAGTCGCGAATTTGCGATCCGCCATAGGCCACCGTCATGACTTCCACCACGCCCATCAGGGGACCGGCGATCAATGCACCCCAGATGCGTGTGGTGCCGCCGACCACCATCACCGCGATCGCCTTGAGCCCGATCTCGACGCCGATATAGGGCGTGATCGCTGCATAGTGCAGGCCGATCAGGACCCCGGCAGCGCCGGCGAGCGCACCTGACAACATGAAGGCGATAAGCGTGATTCGCCCGGCGGAGACGCCGAGCAAGCGCGCGACGTCGCGGTTTTCGGCGACCGCGCGCAGCGCGCGTCCGATCGAAGTTCGCTGAACGAGAAAGGCGAGCAGCGCCACCAGTATAATGGTGACGCCGAGCACCGTGAGCTGGATGGCGCTGATGCTGACCGGGCCGATGTTGAAGCGCTCGGCAAATACCTCTTCGGTCAGTTGCAGCGGATCGGAACCCCAGATGTTGGTCGCGACATTTTGAAGGATGATCGAGAAGCCGAGCGTCGACAGCATCGGCGTCACCACTGGCGCGGTGCGGAACGGCTGGTAGCCGATGCGTTCGATGATCGCCGCGACCAGTGCGGCGCCCGCCATGCCCGCGATCAAGGCCAGTGGCAGCGGCAGTTGCGCGAGCACCACGGCGAATCCGAAATAACCGCCGAGCATGAAGAGTTCGGCGATCGCGAGGTTAAGGACGCCCAGGATTCCCATGACCAGCGAGTAGGACAGGGCGATCAGGGTGTAGACCGCCCCGAGCGTCAAGCCGTTCACGATCTGCTGGATCAGCACCGGGGCATCCCTGTCAAAGATGTTTCGTGCGATTGAGTCGCGGGTCGTTTTATTCCGTCATGCCCGGCCTTGTGCCGGGCATCCACGTCTTGGAAGTTTCAGGAAGGAAAGACGTGGATGGCCGGGACGAGCCCGGCCATGACAGTCTTTTTGGAATTCAACAACCTTGTTTGCCATCCGGCGCGCTGCAACCACGTACCTTCGATTGCCATGCGCCGTTTTGGCCCTGCACGATATAGAAGGCCTTGATGGCATCGCCGTCTTCGTTGAAGCCGATCGGGCCGCCCAATCCGGCAAAGCCGTTCAGCTTGGCCATGTAGTCGCGGATTTTCGTGCGATCGGCTTCGAGATCTTCCGGCTTTCCGGTGACAACGGCCTTTTTGATCGCCTCGATATAGATGCTGCCGATCTCGTAGATGTTCGCATCATACATGCTCGGCTCGATCTCCGGCGGGAGCCCTGAAATCTTGCGAAGGATCGGCGTCAGCTCCTTGACGAATTTCTCTGGCTTGTCGCCGGACATGCTGGCGTAGAAGGTCGCCGGCGCCACGATCGGAATTTCGGGCGCGGCTTTCAGGATCGCCGACGAAATCAGTTGCGTCGAGCCGACCACCGGCTTGATGACGCCCTGCCGCTTCATCTCGCGGATGACCGTGACGGCCTGGCTATAGTCGGCGCTGACCACGACGCCGTCCGGGTTGAGCGCCTTGATCTTGGTGACCTGGGCGCTGACGTCGAGATCGCCGGTGTTGAAGGAGAGCGGGTCGCTGGCGTTGGCGACCTCGATGCCGTTGTCCTTCATCAGGCCCGGCATGATCTTGCTTCCGACAGTCGCGGCGGTGGCGTCCTTGGCGTCGAAGATGATCGCGACCGTCTTGATGCCGAAGGCCTGCTTGTAATACGGCACGGTGGTGTGGCCGAGCACGCCTTCATCGATGGTATTGCGGAAGGCCCAGGGACGATTGAGCTTGGCGACGCCGGGTTTCGACGAGGCCTGCGAGGTCGAGACCACTTTCATCTCGTTGGCGACCGGGAACGTCACTTCCGCAGCGCTCGACGTCAGCGGCCCCGCAACCGCGAGCACATGGTCATCGCCGGCGAGCTTGCGAAGGTTGTTGGTCGCCTGCGCCGGCTTGGTGGCATCGTCGAGAATCAGAATGCGTAGCTTGGCGCCGTTGATGCCGCCGGCATCGTTGACTTGTTTCTCCAGCATTTGCAGCGTCGCGGTGTTGGTGCGGCCCCATTCGGCGAACGGACCGCTTGACGGCACGATCGCACCCAGCACGATCTCGGTGTCGGCGGCCTTGGCCGGACCGCTTGCGATCGCCCCCGCCGCCATCAGACCGGCGGCCATCAACACGCTCATCGATTTCGACATCATGCGGAAACTCCTCGTTAGCCTCGCCAATCCGCGATCCATGCTAGCCCCCGAGGTCCCCAAGCATCTTCCCTCCGGGCTTACCTTGCGAGAAGCTAGCACCGGAAAGCGAGCTTGAAAAGCTTCGTTAGTTATGTAATTATAGAAGATAGTTTTCAGGGGAGCGAGAGCGATGGCTGAAACGAGCGCCAAAATGCCGATCAAGCGGCTTCTCACTTTTCTCGACGAGGTCAGAGGTGCGGACGGGCGCGACGTAACGCCGCCGCTTCGTAAAGCAGCAGCGGTTGCGATCATCGACAATCCGTTTGCCGGGCGTTTTGTCGAAGACCTTTCGCCTTTGACGCGCGCCAGCGAAGCGATCGGCCGCGAGATCTGCGCAATTGCTGTGCGGCTGTTGGCGCCGGATCAGGCAGTGAGTTACGGCAAGGCCGCGGTGGTCGGCAGCAATGGCGAGCAGGAGCACGGCAATGCGATGCTCACCACCGTGTTCGGTAACGTCATGCGCGAGGCGGCAGGCGGCGGCAAGGCATGGATTTCGTCGATGACCAAACGCGCCGCGCCGGGCGCGGTGATCGATATCCCGCTTGCGCACAAGGATGCGCTTTACGTGCGCTCGCATTACGATGGCATGACCCTAACGCTGCCGGATGCGCCGCTGCCGAACGAGATCGCGATCATTGCGGTCTATGCCACGCGCGGCCGGCCGAACCAACGCGTGGGCGGCTTGTCGGCGTCGGAAATCAAGGGGCAGGACGGATTGGTTTAACGGTTGGCGATCGCGCGGCCTCGCGCTAACGAGAACCACGAGCGGAGCACAACATGACGGTTGCAAAGACAGGTGCAGAGCACATTGCCTCGCTGCGGGATGGGCGCACGGTCTATATCGATGGCGCGCTGGTAGAGGATGTCACCACACATCCGGCGTTTAGGAATGCGGTGCAGTCTTCGGCCTCGCTCTACGA
>DATHPL010000092.1:0-3928 GCA_035483915.1 Bradyrhizobium sp. | reverse complement strand
TTCATCTTGACCAGGACGTAGCCCGGGAAAAACTTCCGTTCCGCGTCGATCTTGCGACCGCGGCGCACTTCCGTGACCTTTTCGATCGGCACCAGCACCTGCTCGAACAATTCTTCGAGCCCGCGCTGCTTGGCCTGCTCGCGGATCGATTCCGCGACCTTCTTTTCAAAATTGGAATAGGCGTGGACGATGTACCATCGCTTATCCATCGTTTGCGTTGCGGTGCTTGCCATCAGTGGATGCCCAGGACCAAGGTGACCAAATAGCGGATGATCTGATCGGATGCGAAAAAGAAGATCGAGGCCAGTGCCACCATCACAAACACCATCATCGTGGTGATCATGGTTTCGCGGCGGGTCGGCCAAGTCACCTTGGCGGTCTCCGAGCGCACTTCCTGCAAGAATTTAAACGGGCTGATCGCCATCGTTGGGGTCCGCATCCGTCGTCAGACGAACTAAAGCTTGTTGTTAAGGAATCCAAACAGCCCGCTAGGACCCAGCCCTCGTTTGAAGGTTGAGCCGGCTCGCGGGCTCGATTGTTCGGGGATTTCAAAGCCGCGCCGGATATCCGCATCTAACGGGCCGGCAGCAGGTGGCGGGTATGTACTGCGGACCGGCCAAAACGTCAAGGCGGCAGCAGGCTCCTCCCCTCCTGGCCGATCCGGCCAGGACGGCGAATAAACCTTCACCGCAAGGTCAAAGCTGGGCGCAGCGCGATTGCGCGCTGGCCTGGACTTTAAGCTTACTCTTCGAGCTACCTAGCGTAGTAGGCCACCGGCGCGCGGCGAACCACCACAGGCGGCAAGATCTCGCGCTGCCAGACGCGGCCGTCATCGAACTGAATACGCATCCCGTCGGGCGAGTAGACCGCGCCCTCGCCGCGCGCTTCGATCCAGATCCGGCTTAAGGGCGCGTTCCAGTCGGGCCAGGCCCGATATGCTTCACCCGTCTCGGTCGTGAGGTTCACGGCATCACCATTTTGCGTGACGAAAGTGGGGGCGCCGAGCATGCCGTCCCGGCACATCTGGATGCACCGGTAGGTGCCGGTCAGATTGACCGTTTCGGCCGAGGCCGCGGTGGCGGCGCACGCGGCCATGAGGCCCAAGGTCGCCGATACCAGCGATATTCGTCTCATCACAAAACTCCATCATTGTGTGAAGATGAGCCCGACAAAGCGGACGACGAACAATTGCTGGCGAAAGCCTTTCGTTCCCTGTTTTCCTGCGGTTCCAAGGCAGCCGTGCAGAACAGAACACGTTGCCTAAAAAGCAGCGCGTCGATCGCAGCGCCGTCCACGCTAGGCCTGCTGTCTACCGTCGATCGCGGACCTTTGGGCGGGGAGCTCGTTCTTAATTTGTGCCAGCCAACTCTTTGATCTCGCTGGCAGGAGTGGCAGGGCTCGAACCTGCGACCCCCGGTTTTGGAGACCGGTGCTCTACCAATTGAGCTACACTCCTGTGGGAAGGCAGCGGTGCCGCCGTTCCGCGCCGTTTCAAGCATAGCGCAGGGGCGGATTGCAAGGGCGAAGCGTCCAATGGCATCCTCAACGCCCGTCTCGGCCTCCCGACAGGGCTGCGCCAAGGTCAAAGAGACCCGACAACGACAATAAAATAAACAAAGAGGGAAGATCGTCATGTCCGCGCAGTCAGCCACGAGGCCAGCCCTTAGCCCCCAGACCCCGCCTTTGCCGCAAGCAAAGCCGGAATCGCTTGGGCTGTCTTCATCACGCCTGCAGCGGATGTCTGACGTCTTCCAGCGCGAAATCGACAAGGGAACCATGCCCGGCGCGACCATCATGGTCGCAAGAGGCGGCCAGATCGGGTGGTTCGATGCGCTGGGCAAGCAGGATCCGGCCGCAGGCGCGCCGATGACGCGGGACACGATCTTCCGCATCTTTTCCATGACCAAGCCGATCGTTTCCATCGGCGTCATGATGCTGCTCGAGGAAGGTCACTTCCTGCTCGACGATCCCATCGCCAAATTCATCCCGGAATTTTCCGACCAGAAAGTCGGCGTCGAAAACAACGGCAAGCTCGATCTTGTGCCGGTGACACGACCGATCACCATCCAGGACTTGCTCCGCCACACCTCCGGCATCACTTACGAACATACCGGTAACGGTCTGGTGCAGCAGCTCTATCAGCAGTCGCGGGTACGCAGCCGCAAGATCGACAATGCCGAGCATGCGGCGCTCGTCGCGAGCCTGCCTCTGATCTGCCAGCCGGGCGCCGAGTGGAACTACAGCCGCTCGACCGACATCCTCGGCCGGCTCATCGAAGTCGTCAGCAGAAAATCACTCGGTGCGTTTCTGAACGAACGCATTTTGGCGCCACTGCAAATGACTGAAACCGCTTTTTACACCGGCGACGAAAACGCTCACCGGCTGGCAGAGCCCTTTGCGGTCGATCCCTGGACCGGCGACAAGGTGCAGCTCTTCAACATGCTGGAGAAGCCGGTGATCGAATCCGGCGGCGGCGGTCTCGTCTCCACCACCATGGACTATGCCCGCTTCGCGCAGACGTTGCTGAACGGCGGCGAACTCGACGGCACCAGGATCGTCGGCCGCAAGACGCTCGAATGGATGGCGTCCGACCACCTCGACCCCTCCGTCAAGATCATGGGCGCACTGACCCAGCCCGGCCACAGCTTTGGCCTCGGCTTTGGCATCCGCACACAAGAAGGCATCGCGCCGTTTTCGGGTTCGGTGGGTCAGTTCTTCTGGAGCGGCATGGGCGGCACCTTCTTCTGGATCGATCCGAAGGAAGACCTGTTCGCCATCTTCATGTCGCAGGCGCCCGGCCAGCGCGTCTATACCCGCACGCTGGTGCGCAATCTGGTGTATGCGGCGCTGGAGTGACGAGTTCGTCGTCCCGGCCAAGCGAAAGCGCGAGCCGGGACCCATAACCACAGGCAGACGTTATTGCGCAGGATTTCTGCCGGCGTGCCCTAAGAAAGATTTCGCGGTATGGGTCTCCCCCGCCTTCGCGGGGACGACGAAAAACAATCTCAACTGATTGTGGCGCCGCCATCGATCACGATGGTCTGGCCGGTGGTGAACGTGCCGGCGCGAGAGGCGAGGAACACCGCAGCGCCCGCGATTTCGTCGGATTCGCCGATCCGCAGCAGCGGCGTTCGCGCGGTGGACGCTTTCAGCGTTTCCGGATTTTCCCAGAGCGCGCGGGCGAAATCGGTCTTGATCAGGCCGGGCGCGATGCAATTCACGCGGATATTGTGTTTGCCGTATTCGCAGGCGAGGTTGCGCGCGAGTTGCATGTCGGCGGCCTTGGAAATCGCATAGGCGCCGAGCACCGTCGACCCCTTCAATCCGCCGATCGAGGAGATGATGGTGATCGAACCGTCCTTGCGTTCGATCATCTGCGGCACGACCAGCGATATCAGCCAATGGTTGGCGACGATGTTGTTGTCGAGGATCTTGCGGAACTGATCGTCGGAAATGCCCGCTTGCGGCCCGTAATAGGGATTCGAGGCGGCGTTGCAGACCAGCGTATCGATGGTACCGAACGTGCGGTTGGTTTCCTCGACCAAATGCTTCAGATCGTCCTTGGTCGAGATGTTCGCGGCAACCGCAAGCGCAACCTGTTTGCCGGCCTTGTCGTTGATCGCTTTCGCAACTTCATCGCAAGCCTGCTGCTTGCGCGACGAAATCACGACCTTGGCGCCGTGATAGGCCATGTGTTCGGCGATCGCCCGCCCAATGCCGCGCGAGGAGCCGGTGATGACGGCGATTTTTCCCGTGAGATCGAACAAGTTCATGTTCCACTCCCCTGTAGTTTTATGGTTTGAAACGCACCGTCACGCCAATTTGGTCGTGACGACCTCCGGGCCCGCCGGTTGATGCATAGCCTTGTGCGCGGCGTCCGCCATCCACGGCTGCTGGTTCACCATCGGCAACCGCCAGACGTTGATGC
>DATHPL010000091.1:0-3188 GCA_035483915.1 Bradyrhizobium sp. | reverse complement strand
TTCCAGTTGCGATCGGCGATGCGCATCCATTCGACGTGCCAGCTCTCCAGATCGCCCGGGATCATCCGCGATCCCGCCTGCATGATCTCGCTGACGCTGCCGCCGCCCTCCTGGCTTTCGCCCAGCCCACGGCGGAACTGGTAGGCGAGCCAGGGATGTTCGGGCCAGTGATGCCAACCGAAGGGCTCGTAGTGCGGGTTTCGGTCCGCGGTGATCAACTCGATGGCGTTTTCGCTGATCTCTGAACTGCTCACCGCCATGAACTTGGCACTCCCCACCACCTGAACGACCGTCAGCATCGTTCGATGAAAGCATGGACGAGTCAAGACTGATTACATACACTTTTTGAAGTGCATCCCCGAGCCGAGTATCTTGCTGCCGATAAATCAGCATGAAATCTGGATTTTTGGATGCGCGCCACGGTAGATTTCGTGTAAAGTGTATACACATTTATGAATGGATATTCCTTCGAGATGGCGAGCTTGATCGACCCAACGACGGCCGAATCCGGAAGCGGAACGCGCGCCGGCAATCGCGCACTCTCGGTGATGGACCGCGTTCGGGAGGCCATCCTTGGCGGCGCGGTCGGCGCCGGGGAACGGCTTAACGAAGTCCAACTCTCAAAGACGCTGTCAGTATCACGCACCCCGGTGCGGGCGGCCTTGCAGGCGCTCGCCGGCGAAGGCCTGTTGGACTACGCGCCGAACCGCGGCTTCACGGTGCGCGAATTTCCCCTTCCCGCTATTGTCGATGCCTACGACATCCGCGCCGCACTCGAAGGCGTCGCCGTGCGCTTCGTGGCGGAACGAGGGTTAGGGCCCCAGGAAAAGGAAATCATCGAACGCGCGCTTGCCGCCGGCGACAAGTTGCTTGAACGCGGATCGTTCGAAGCCGGCGACCTCACCATCTATCGCGATATCAACGGCGATTTTCACGACGGGCTGTTGGCCGCTGCGCAAAACCGCATGCTCAGCGAAATGATCCGGATCTGTCATCACGTGCCGGTATCGTCGAGCCGCAACATCGTGGTGTTCGAATATCACGACGTTCGCCGCCGGCACGACGACCATCACCGTATTTTCGAAGCGGTGGTGGCTCGCGAACCGTGGCGCGCGGAAATGCTGATGCGCGAGCATGTCGCGAGCATCAAGACCTCGCTGGTCGGTTATTTGAGCGAGCGCAGGAAAGATCATCCCGGCGAGGCATCAACGGTGACCCTCGCCTAGAAAGTCTGGTTGTATTACTCGATCGCGATCACGACCGGCTTGCCGTCGCGCAGCCCCAGGATCTGCAGCGGCGTGTGGGCGTGGTTGTGATCGTCGGGAGCATAGCTGCCGCCTAACCGCGAAGGCATCGTCGTGGTCTTCAGCGCCTGCTCGATCGCTGCCGGCTGGTCTGAACCGGCGCGCTTGATGGCATCGGCCACGAGATAAGTCGCTTCAAACACGAAGAACGAGCGCTGCGTCGGCATAATCCCAAAGCGCGCTTTGTAAGAGGCGACAAAGTCCTGCACGTCCGGCTTGTCGAACGCGGGCGTGAATACGGCAACGCCCGATAATTCCGACATGCCGCCCGCATCGCGGAACGCTTGCGAAGTCGCCGCCAACGCGCCTGCGAGATCGAAGCGGCCCGTCACCGGTACCTTCCAGCTAGAGGTTTCATACGCCTTGAAGAATCCTGCTGTCGAAGGGCCGAGGATCGCCACGAGTTCACCAGGAGCCCCGCCCTTCAGTTTGTCGAATATGGCAGCAAAATCCTTGGTGTCCTTCGGAATCGTTTCGTCCGTCGTGACGTTGATCCCGGCATCTTTCGCCGCCTTGACGATGGCGATGGCGTTAGCGTGCTGAAACTCGCCGTCGTCGGCGACGACAGCGATCGATTTAATGTCCTTGGACTTCAGCCAGCGCACCAGGCCGCGCATGATGTCCACTTCCGACGGGATCGTCTTGAAGGCGAAATCGTTGCCGCCCGCGCCGGACGCATCGACAAAATCCTGGCCTGCCGACGTCGCAATCACCAGCGGTACCTTCGCCTGCTGCATCACAGGCATAATGGCGTGGGTGACCGGGGTGCACAGCGCGCCGATGATGACAGGCACATGCACCTCGTCGAGCAGCCGTTTGGTTGCGGGCACGCCGACGTCGGGCTTGCAGGCATTGTCGGCATAGAAAGCCTCGACCGGACGGCCGAGCACGCCGCCGGCCTGGTTGATCCGGTCCAGCGCCAGCTGGGCGCCATACTGCTCCTGCTGTCCGCGGTCGGCCATCGGGCCGCTCAGGATCGTCGTAATACCGATCTTCACCGGCTCGGCAGCCTGCGCGAGCGAACACCAAAGCAGGCTCGCGGCTAAAACAATCGTACGTCTCATCGAAGTCCCCCCAGTCGTTATATTTCGGGATATAGGACGGTGCGAAGGTGCCCTTGTCCACTCACGAGCCTGTGCGGCCTCCGGGCATCGACCCCCGTATCGGCCCGCCATTCCCCCAAGCTTACCTTCCAACTTGATCTTGTATTTCAGCGCGTTATATCGGGGTTTTCCCAGATTCCTGAAAGTTCAAGAAGATGACCACTGCCGACCCCACCGTCGAGACCAAAGCCTTTCAGGCCGAGGTTTCCGAGCTTTTGAACCTGATGGTGCATTCGGTTTATTCGGAAACCGATATTTTCCTGCGCGAACTGATCTCGAACGCATCTGATGCCTGCGACAAACTGCGTTACGAGGCGATAGCCAACCCGGCGCTGATCGGCGACGGCGAGTTGCCGAAAATCCGTATCATTCCGGACAAGACCGCCAATACGCTCACCATCGCCGATACCGGCATCGGCATGGACCGGCAGGAGTTGATCGACAACCTTGGCACCATCGCCCGCTCCGGCACCAAGTCCTTTGTGTCGCGCCTGAAGGAAGCCAAGGACGGCCTCGGCCTGATCGGGCAGTTCGGTGTCGGCTTCTACTCGGCCTTCATGGTCGCCGACCGCATCGTCGTCTCGAGCCGCCGCGCCGGCAGCGAAGAGGCATGGACATGGTCTTCCGAGGGCGGGTCGGGTTTCGAGATCGCGCCCGCGGAGTTGAGCGACACGCAGGCTCCCAGGCGCGGCACGAACATCGTCCTGCATTTGAAAAAGGACGCGGCCAAATATCTCGAGACGTACGAGATCGAGCGCATCGTCCGCGCCTATTCCGACAA
>DATHPL010000090.1:0-4940 GCA_035483915.1 Bradyrhizobium sp. | reverse complement strand
GTGGCGGCGGCGATCATGACGGCACCTGTGGGATGGATCGCCAACCGCTTCGGCCGCAAGCGAACCTTCATCATCTGCTCCGCCGGCTTCACCGTCGCTTCCGTGATGTGCGGGCTCGCGCAGGACATCAACCAGATGGTGGTGTTTCGCCTGCTGCAGGGCGTGTTCGGCGCGGCGCTGGTGCCGCTGTCACAGGCGGTGATGCTCGACTCCTATGCGTTGCATGAGCGCGCCAAGGCGATGTCGATCTGGGGCATGGGCGTGATGATGGGCCCGATCATGGGACCCTCACTGGGTGCGTGGCTGACGGAAACCTATTCCTGGCATTGGGTGTTCTTCGTCAACCTGCCGTTCGGCATTGGCACCGTGCTCGGCCTGATGGTCTTCATGGATGAGACAAAGCAGAATACCGAATTGCGCTTCGACTGGTTCGGTTTCGCGGCGCTGGCCATCGGCATTGGCGCCTTGCAGGTCGCGCTCGACCGCGGCGAACAGCTCGGCTGGCTGGAATCCAATGAAATCATCGCTGAGTTCGTCATCGCCGCCGTCGGCTTCTATTACTTCTTCGCCCACTCCTTCACGACCGATCGCCCCTTTATCCAGTTCGCCCTGTTCAGGGATCGTAATTTCCTCACCGGATGCATCTTCATGACGGTGATGGGACTTGTGCTGTACTCGACCATGGCGCTGGCCTCGCCTTATCTGCAGAACGTGATCGGCTATCCCATCATTACCGCGGGCGTATTGCTGGCGAGCCGCGGCTGCGGCACCTTCGTCGCGATGATGCTGGTCGGCCGCCTGATGCGCACCATCGAGGCGCGCACGTTGATCATCACGGGCCTCAGCCTCACCGCGCTGTCGCTGTATTGGATGACCGCCTGGACCGACCAGACCGGCGTGGCGGAGATCGTGACCATCAGCATCATCCAGGGCTTCGGCTTCGGGCTCGTTTTCGTGCCGCTGTCGACGGTTGCGTTCATGACGCTGCCGAACCATCTGCGCACCGACGGCACCTCGATGCTGACACTGATGCGCAATGTCGCAAGCTCGGTCGGGATCTCCATCGTGATCGCACAACTGACCGAGGGCGGGCGGCGGGTCTATGCGATCCTGTCGGAGCACATCACCCCGTTCAATCACGCCATGCAGATGCCCGACGTGAGCGGCATGATCAACCTCGGCACCGACAAGGGCCGCGCCATGGCGGACGTGATGGTTCAGCTTCAGGCCCAGATCATCGCCTTCTCGCAGGATTATCAGCTCGTGATGTTCTTCATCCTGGGCTCGATCCCGCTCGCGATCATGATCGGCTCGACCAAGGTTGCTCTGCGCAAGCAGGCAGCCGGGCCGGAACATGCGGTGATGGAATAGCGTCTTTCGAAAATTGACTGCTTTAAAAACAAAAGGAGCGCTGCATGCAGCGCTCCTTCGTGTTGACTGATGCTTGCGCGATCAGAAGTGGTAGTTGATGCCGACCTGTCCGCTGTTGATGTTCAGCGTTCCGGTCTGGATGCCCGGCGGGAACTGGTTCGCGAAGAACGTCTGTCCGCCGAAGCTGCGATAGAGATATTCGCCCTTGAGCGACCAGTGCGGCAGGAACATCCATTCGATGCCTGCACCCGCGGTCCAGCCGGTCAGGGTCTGGCTGTCGCTGATGCCGACACCGAGTGCGCTGGCGCTCAGCTTGGCGTCGGCGATGGCCAAGCCGGCGGTGCCGTAGAGCAGGACCTGATCGACGGCGACACCGAAGCGGCCGCGCACGGTCGCCAACGCATCGAGCTTCGCGCCGACGGTGACGGTGCCGATGGTGACGCCGTTATTGACGTCGGCAAACGCGCCATCGCCTTCGATACCGGCGACGAACTGGCCGAACTGCCAGTTGTAGCCGACCGTTCCGCCGCCGAAGCCACCCTTCAACGCAAGCGGATCGCTGCTGTTCTCTTTGCCATAGCCGCCCATGGCGCCGACGTAGAACCCGGACCAGTTGGTCGCGGGGCTGACGATGGCGGGCGCCTTCGTATAGGGCGCGCTCGGCGGTGCAGGCAGGTCGGCAGCGTAGGCGCTGCCCGCGATCGACGTCAGCAGAAGTCCCAAAGCAAGTTTCTTCATCATTTCCTCAGCGGTAAAAAAGCCCGCTGGAGGCCATAATGGATGTTTCCGATCGTTACAATCAGGTTGCAGAACGTATCCGATTAAACCTGACGGGTGTGGTCACCAGAACACAGTTTTCCGATCAGATGACAAATCCGTGAATAATGGGGCCGGATCCGCTGCCGCCTTAAATGTCGAAAAACACAGTCTCGTCGTCACCCTGAAGGTGGATGTCGAAATGATAGATAGAGTTGCCGCCCGGTACGCGCTTGGCGATCAGGGTGGCGCGACGCTCTGTGGGCACCAATGCCAGAACAGGATCGGCGGCGTTGGCGGCTTCATCATCGAGATAGATGCGCGTGTAGTTATGCAGGATCATGCCACGGGCGAAAATCGCGACCAGAATATGCGGTGCCTGTGGCTTGCCGTCGGGATCGGGCACCGGGCCCGGCTTGACGGTGTTAAACGCGTATTCGCCATTGGCGCCGGTGCCGCAGCGGCCAAAGCCGCGGAATTTGGAATTCGGCAGCGCGCGGTTGTCTTTTGGATCGGCGAAGCGGCCCTGCGCGTCGGCCTGCCAGATCTCCAGCATGCAGTCGGGCACGGGTTTGCCGTCGCCGTCGAACACCCGTCCTTCGATTCGGATTCGCTCGCCCGTCGCGTCAGGAGTCACGAGGTCGTTCGTAAACGCGTCGTTCCATTCGTACTGGCCGGTCGGCGTCAGCCCGTAGGCGAAGAAGGGACCGACGGTCTGTGACGGCGTAATGCCTTGCGGCTTGGTCGTGGGCACTATTTGGTCTCCATCGGCGTGGCGTTGCGGCCGCGCAGCACGATGTTGAAGCGATAACACAGCGCCCATTCGGGCTGGGTGTTTTCCAGATCGAAGGACGAAATCATCCGGTCGCGCGCTTTCGCGTCGGTGACCGAGTTGAAGATCGGATCGAACGGGAACAATGGATCGCCGGGAAAATACATCTGCGTCACCAGCCGCGACACAAAGGAATGGCCGAACACCGAGAAATGGATGTGGGCCGGCCGCCACGCATTGTGATGGTTGCCCCAGGGATAGGCGCCCGGCTTGACGGTGACGAACCGGTAATAGCCTCCGCCGTCGGTTTGTGCGCGCCCCGCCCCGGTGAAGTTCGGATCGAGCGGCGCCGGATGCTGGTCGCGGACATGGATATAACGCCCGCAAGCATTGGCCTGCCAGAGTTCGACCAGTGTGTTGGGCACGCCGCGTCCGTCTTCATCGAGCACATGGCCATGCACGATGATGCGCTCGCCGATCGGCTCGCCCTTGTGCTGGGTGGTGAGATCGGCATCGCCCGGGCGCACGGTTTCGTGGCCGTAAACCGGGCCGGTCAATTCCGACAGCGTGTGGCGCATGATGATCAGCGGCTTGGAAGGCGAACGCTTCACCGTGCTCTTGTAATCCGGCGACAGCCTCGCCGGATGGGCTTTGTTGCTTTCGGTCGGATAGGCGAATGTCATGTTGACCTCTCCCCGTCGTTGCGAGCGTAGCGAAGCAATCCAGAATCAAAAGAAAAAGTGGATTGTCGCGTCGCTGCGCTCCTCGCAATGACGCTGCTACGTTAGTTCAACTTCTCGATCGCCATGGCGACGCCCTGGCCGACACCGACGCACATGGTCGCCAGCGCGCGTTTTCCGCCGCCTTTTTCCATGCCATGCACGGCAGTCACCACCAGCCGTGCGCCGCTCATGCCGAGCGGATGACCCAGTGCGATGGCGCCGCCATGCGGATTGACGAAATCGGCGTCGTCCTTGACGCCGAGCTGGCGCAGGCAAGCGATGCCCTGGCTCGCGAAGGCCTCATTGAGCTCGATCAGATCGAAATCGGTGATTTTGAGCTCCAGCCGCTCCATTAGCTTGCGCGTCGCCGGCACCGGCCCGATGCCCATGATGCGTGGCGGCACGCCGGCAGACGCCAATCCAAGAATGCGCGCCCGCGGGGTCAGTCCGTGTTTCTTCACGGCGGCTTCTGACGCGAGGATCATCGCGGCGGCGCCGTCATTGACGCCCGAGGCGTTGCCGGCGGTGACGGTGCCGGGATTGCGCACGATCGGCTTCAATTTGGCGAGACCTTCCAGCGTGGTCTCCGGACGCGGATGCTCGTCCTTGTCGACAGTGATGGGACCAGCTTTGCCGCCGGGAACCGAAACAGGTGTGATCTCTTCGGCGAAGTAACCCGCCGCGATCGCTTGTCCCGCGCGTTGCTGCGAGCGGATCGCGAAGGCGTCCTGGTCGGCGCGCGAGACCTGAAACTCCTCGGCGACGTTCTCGCCGGTCTCGGGCATCGCGTCGACGCCATATTGCGCCTTCATCAACGGATTGATGAAACGCCAGCCGATGGTGGTGTCGAAAATCTCGGCCGAGCGCGAAAACGCTTCCGCCGCCTTGCCCATCACGAACGGCGCTCGCGTCATCGATTCAACACCGCCGGCAATGGCGAGATCAATTTCGCCGGCCCGGATGGCGCGCGCGCCGGCGCCGACCGCGTCGAGCCCCGAAGCGCACAGGCGGTTGAGGGTCTGGCCGGGAACCGAATCCGGCAGGCCCGCGAGCAGCAGCGCCATCCGCGCCACGTTGCGATTGTCCTCGCCGGCCTGGTTGGCGCAGCCGAAATAGACTTCATCGACCTGCGACCAGTCGAGTTTCGGGTGCTTCGCTATCAGTGCCTTGATGGGCACGGCCGCCAGATCGTCGGCGCGAACCTTGGCGAGCGAGCCGCCGAAGCGGCCGATCGGGGTCCGTACCGCGTCACATACAAATACCTCACCCATCGGTCTCTCCCTGGGATTTCCTGATTGAGGCGAGTTGTAGGAGCGGCG
>DATHPL010000089.1:0-5036 GCA_035483915.1 Bradyrhizobium sp. | reverse complement strand
CACGGGGTTGCGGGCATACTGCACTTTAAGCTCGATCTCGTAACCGTCGGGATCGTGAATGTAGATCGACGTGCCGAAACCGCGAGCTCCGTATACTTCCATCGGCCCTCTGAAGACCGGGCTTCCCTTGCGCTCGACATGCGCGACGAGTTCGTCGAGATCCGCCTCCACGCTCAGGCAGAGGTGCTCGATGCCGCGCGCGGCGGGGGGCGGCAAGGTTTCGCTCGGCGCCATCGCGACCAGATCGATCAGGTTGTTGCCGCAGCGTATCTGGTAGAGCCCGATTCGTTCAAAGATGCGCTCGACTCGTAGCCCAAGTACGTCCTTGTAGAAGCCGACCGTCCGCTCCATGTCGGTCACGCGAAGCACAACATGGTCGATGCCTAGGAATGTCGCCGGGATAGCCATGGTCCAACTCCTTGCTGCCAGAAGGAAACACGCGCGCTTCGGAGACTAAACAAGGATGGCTTGGCAGCAAGATCAGCTTTTTTGACGCATGGGGCCGCTCAGAGGCCGCCAGGGTTCCGCAGGGTCAGGAAAACTGAAGCAGGGACGAGCCAATAATAATTGCGATGCCCCCGGTGGCCGCTCTCTATTCGCGGGACTGGCAGACAGGTCGTCCGTCAGGAAACGGCCGTGAGCACTCGTGCTGGATTCGACGATCAAACCTCAGGACAAGGGTGCGGGCGACCGGCTCTGTCACTTCGCGGCGACGCTCGACTTTGCGGAGCTTCCGCAGGACGTGCGAGAGCAAAACAAGCTCGCCATCCTCGACATCTTCGGTGATGCGATTGCCGGCTCGCATTTTGCGGAAGGCGCAAAGCAAATTCGCGGCTATGCGCTCAGCGCGGGCAGCGGCGGCCGTTCGACCTTGTGGGCGACGGGTGAGCGATGCGCGCCGGGATTGGCGGCGTTGGTGAATGCCACGCACGCTCGCGGTCTCGATTATGACGACATCATCCCGTTTCCACAGATTCACGTTTCGGTACACGTCGTGCCTGCGCTGGCTGCGCTTGCCGAGGATCGCCAGGACGTGACCACCGGCCGCGACTTTCTGATGGCGGTGGTGGTGGGATGCGAATTGCAGGCTCGGCTCACCCGCGCCATCGCGCCCTTCTTCGGCAGCGATTTGCCGTCGCTACTGTCCAGCCAGATCTTTGGTTATTTCAGTGCGGCGCTGGCGTGCGCGCGATTGATGCGCCTTGATCCGCCCGCAAGCCGGAGCGCGCTGGGCCTCGCCTTGATGCATGCGGCGGGGACGGAAGAAATGGTCGTGCATGCGTCCCGCAGCATGGGCAAGATCATTTACGCGGGCCTGAGCAATCAGGGCGGAGTTCAATGCGCCCTGATGGCCGCCGCGGGCATCACCGCGGAGGGCGATGCATTGACCGGTCAGGCCGGCCTGTTTGCCGCGCTTTATGGCGGGCGGTTCGACGCAGGCGCGTTGACCGAGCAGCTTGGCTCGGAATTCTACTCCCTGAACCGGTGCTTCAAATCGGCGCCGGGAACGCTCGCCGCGCATTCCTTCGCCGAGGCCGCGATCCTGTTGAAGCAGGACCTTGGAGTGTCAGCTGACGACGTCCAAAGAATCGTGCTCCACGTCGGGAGTTGGGGCCGTGCCATGTGCGAGCCGATCGAGCTCCGACGGCATCCGCCAAGTGCATCGGCGGCGATGAACAGCATTCCTTTCGTGGTCGCCAAGGCGCTCGCAAACGGCGCGGTCGATCTCTCGGACTTTCAGGAAGCGGGCAGGGCACAAGCCGCCGTCAGCAGTATTGTCTCTCGTATCCACTATGAATTCTCGCCGGCCCTCTCAAAGACCGACGGTCTCGAACAAGCAACGGTCGAATTCGTCATGTCGAACGGTTCGACATTTCGTAAGACCGTCCACGTGCCGCTAGGCCATCCGAAGCGCCCGCTGTCGCGCGAGCAGGCTATCGCCAAGTTCAGGCACAACGCCGCATTTTCAGATCGTCCTGACCTGGTCGCTCGGACCGACCAAATCGCCGAGCGTGTCTTGAACCTGGAGAATGAGACCGATATCGCGGCCTTCGTCGGCGCGATGTTCGCCAAAAACAATAACGGAGCCGGAAGATGATCCCGAATATCGATCAACTCGTCCAGAATGATCTGATCCATCGTTCGGTCTACACCGATCCCAAGATTTTCGATCTGGAGATGGAATACATCTTCAACAAATGCTGGGTCTATGTCGGTCACGCGGCCGAAATTCCCGAACCTGGCGACTACAAGACCACGTTCATCGGCCGCAACCCGGTAATCGTTTCGCGGCTGGCCGACGGCGACATCACATTGTTGATCAACCGCTGCCGGCACCGTGGCCCGATCGTCTGCCAGCACGAGCTCGGAAACAGTCAGCATTTTCGCTGCCCCTATCATTCCTGGACCTACGACAATTCCGGCAAGTTGATCGGCGTGCCGATGCCGCAAGGCTACGGGCAGACCTTCGATCGGGAAAAGCTCGGACTGGCTAAAGTGGCACGCGTCGCAGAGTACCAGGGCTTTATCTTCGGCTGCATGACCCATGAGGGTCCTTCGCTTGAAGAGTATCTTGGCGGCATCACGAAATTCCTGGATGCCTATGCGGCCGTGTCGGCGTCGCGCAAGATCGAACTGTTCGAAGGAACGCAAAAGGCCGGCTATAACGGCAACTGGAAATATCAGCTCGAAAACGGCGTCGATCCCTATCACGTCGGCGCCCTACACTTGAGCGCGGTCTCACCGGAAGCGATGAAGATCTATCGCCAGGGGACGGGTTGCGTCATCGCCATGGACGGACATGGCGTGACCGACCACACCGACTGGGGACCGATGCCGGCCGACGCCAGCTTGTCCGGCGGCTTCAACCTGGTGATCTTCCCGAACCTTATCGTGCTGCGCAGCCAAATTCGAACGGTGCGTCCGATCGCCGTCGACCGCACCGAGATCTACACCAACGTGGTGCGTCTATCCGGCGTCTCCGACGAGGTCAACCTCAAGCGCATGCGCGACCAGGAGCTGGAGTTCGGCGCCGCCGGGACCTTCTTCACCGATGATCTCGAGATTTTCGAACGCACCCAGGAAGGACTGCAGAGCGGCGCAGTGGAGTGGCTGGTATTTGCACGGGGGTTGGACCGCGAAACCATGAAAGGCGGATACATGACGGGTGGCATGTCCGATGAGACGCAGCATCGCGGCATGTACCAGAACTGGAAGCGCCACATGATGGCCGCGGCGTCGTCGACGCTACGTGCCGCGGAGTGATCGATGCCTACGTCAAGAAGCGCCGTCGAGGATTTTTTGTATATGGAAGCCCGGCTGCTGGACAACCGGCAGTTCGAGGAATGGATGGACCTGTTTACGGACGATGCGCTCTATTGGGTGCCCGCCGGTCGCGACGATATCGATCCCAGCCGTCACGTCTCGATCATTCATGACGACAAGGCCCAAATGGCCGTCCGGGTGAAGCGTTTGCGGTCGGGCTTTGCATTTGCCCAAGACCCGGCCTCGCGCGTGCATCGCCTGATCTCGAACGTCCGAATTCTCTCCGAAGATGAGCCGGCCAAGGCGCTCGAAATCGGCTGCATGATGCTGCTGGTCGAACTCGCCCGCAAGAAGCAGACCATCCACACCGCCTATTGTGAATTTTCGCTCTCGACCGGTCGCACGCCGTGGTCGATCCGCCGAAAAAAGGTCAATCTCTTGAAGAATGGCGAGGTGCTGGAATCCACGCCCTTCCTGATCTAGGGACCGCAAATGACTGCACGCATGGACGGCGAATGGATCATCGTTAACGAGTTTGCGCAGGTGCGGTTGACCGTCGATACCAACGGCAACGATCCGCGTCTGTGTATTGAGGACCTCGCGACCGAGCGACGGATCTATCTGGATGCGTTCGGCCTTGCGGGCCTGACGACCGCAACGCCGGAAGAACTGGCACGCTACATGGATCCCAATCCCAGATCGGAAACGTGATCGAAGTGCCCGCGGCTGACCCCGATATCTGGCGGCATCAGGGGCCGATTTTGATCGCGGGAGCCTTGGTGCTCGATCCCAAGGGCGAACTGCATCGTCCGGCGGCGCAGGACATCCTTGTCGAGGACAAGGTTATCGTCGCGCTGGGCGATGAGGCGCGGAGCCGCGGACGGGCGGCGAAAACCTTCGACGCGCGCGGATTGATCGTGACGCCCGGCTTTGTCAACGCGCATTGCCATTCGCACGATACGCTGTTGCGGGGATTGTTCGAGCAGATGACGCTTGAAACCTGGGGCGCGGTCGCATTCCCTTTCCACTGGCCGCCACGTCGGACCGAAGAGATCGCGGTCAGAACGCGGGCCCATGCGGTCGAATGTCTCGTCAACGGCATCACCACGATTCAGGACATGGTGACGATCGTCGACTTCGAACAGGATCATGCAGCCGCGGTCGCCGGCGCCTATTCCGGAGCCAGCATCGAGGCGGTGATTGCGCCTCAATATAGCGACCTTGCGGGCCGAGCCGGCGTTCCCTTTGTCGACGACTGCTTTGCCGCGGACGAAATCGGACATCTGGGTGACAGGAGCGATTTCAGGCCGATAGTTGAAAAACTCACATCGATCTTCACCAGCGTCTCAGTGCCCGGCGTCTCCTGGGCGCTTGGCCCGGTGCAGCCGCAAATCTGCTCTGACGACTTCTTGCAGTGGACCGCAGGATATTCCGCCGAGACAGGAATGCGCCTGTATATGCATCTCTACGAGACGCGGAGTGAAGCCGTGCTCGCGCGTCGCACGCTTGCGAGCGACATGGGCTCGGCAGTCCGCAGACTGGTACGTCTTGGTGTTGCGACGCCCTTGCTCACGATTGCGCACGGCGTCTGGATTACTGGCCGCGAGATCGACGAGTTGGCGCAACGTGGCGTCGGGCTTGCCACCAATCCCGTGACCAATCTCAAGCTGATGAACGGGTTCGCGCCGATCCGCCGATACCATGATGCCGGAGTGGTGACGGGACTTGGCTGCGATAACAGCAGTGCAGGCGATGCCCAGAACATCTTTCAG
>DATHPL010000088.1:0-2304 GCA_035483915.1 Bradyrhizobium sp. | reverse complement strand
ACGGGCTTCGGCATCCGCGCAAAGCGCGAGAACTCATCCACCATCCGCCTGATGTCGTCGACCTGCCGCACAATCGTATCCGTACATTGCTCAAACACGGCCTTGTCTTCGACGATCGATTTGCCGAATTTGCGGCGGATGCGTTCGGCGGAGAGCTGAATCGGCGTCAGCGGATTCTTGATTTCGTGCGCGATCCGGCGGGCGACGTCGGCCCAGGCCGAGGTTCGCTGGGCCGAGACGAGTTCGGTGATGTCGTCCAGCGTAATGATGTAGCTGTCACGCGTCTGGCTGGTCTGCTCGGCGGTGACGCGAACCGAGAGATTTCGCTCATGGCCGTCGCGATTGATGGTGATCTGGCCCTGCACCAGCCGCTGCGTGCTCTCCCGCGCCGTCTTCATCATTTCGTCGAGTTCGGGCAACACGTCCGATAACGGGTGATCCAGCGTTTCGGATTCGGCATGGCCGATCAGCTTTTCCGCCGAGCGGTTGAGGATGCCGACGCTTCCCGATGCGTCGACGCCGATGATGCCGGCGCTTGCGGACGACAATACCGCCTCGATGAATCGCCGCCGGCTGTCGATCAGATCGCTCGCATTGACCAGTTCGTCGCGCTGGGTGCGCAACTCCTGCGTCATCTTGTTGAAGGTTTCGCCGAGTTGCGCGAGGTCGCCTTCCGAGCGCAGGACCGGCACCTGCACATGAAGGTCGCCGGTCGAGACCATATGGGCCGCGCCCATCAGCCGGCGGATCGGCGTGACCAGCGAATTGGCGAAATTCAAGCCGAGCAGAATAGAGGCCATCAGGATGGTCAGCGCGATGACGGCAAAGATCAGCGCGAAATTCACCTGAACGCCGAGCCGGCGCGCTTCGATCTCAGCATATTCGGCGACGCTCGCTTCGGTCTGCTTCAGCTGATCGACGACGTGCGGATCGAGCTGACGCGCCACGTAGAGAAACGTATCGTTGAAAGCGCGCAGCCGGATCAGGGCCGCCACATAGTTCTGCTCGGGCAGGACCGCGATTTCCGGTTCATTTTCGTTGACGTTGCTGAGGAAGTCCGCCGGCGGCGCGGCAAATGCCAGCGGGATTCCCGTCTCGGCGCTTTCAAGAACGTGACGGTCTTTGTCGATCAGCATCGCCCCCGGCAGATTGCGCGAAGCCGCGCTGGCCGTCAGGAATTCACGGAAGGACTGGCGGTCCTGGTCGTAAAGCGGCCGGGCGCGTCCAATGTCATTCGCCATCCCTAAGATGTCGCCGCGAATAAGCTGGGCATGCTCCTGCATGTAAGCCCGTGCAATAATCAACGAGTTCTCGATCACCTCGCGGGTCGGGCCGGAAAACAACCGGTCGAGGCCGCGTTCGATCGTGACGTTGGCGACGATCGCCACCAGCACGGCCGGCAGCACCGCCATGACCGAAAACAGGCTGACGATCTGAACGTGGAGCCTCGCGGCGGCGCGGCCACGGCGCCGTGCCTGCATTACCTGCCAGACTTCGCGGAGGATGATGCCGACCAGCACCAGGATGGTGGCGCCGTTCATCAGGATGAAGGACACCGCCACTTCGCGCGTCGGCTCGATGTGGGTCAGACCGGTCAGCACCACAAAGGTGAGAAAGGCCGACACGAGCGCGAGCCCGATTGCAATCGGCGCGAGCAGCCGCAAAAGGGATCGCCCCTTGGGCTCAACGAGCGACGGATCGAATTGGGCGGCCGAGGTGTCCACGCTGGTCATACCGGCAAATGATAAGATGAAAGCTCAAACGCCCGCACTAGCGGACTGATGCATTCATATCACAATGTTGCCAAATTGCGACAAATCCGCGGCGCCATGCCACATCATGAAAGTCCAATCCTCTGGAATCGGACTTAAATAGCGGCCTCAGCTACTCAGTTACCAGTGCGATAGACCTGAATATCCAAATCCCGGATTTTCTTCCGCAACGTATTGCGGTTAAGACCCAACAGGTCAGCCGCCCGGATTTGATTGCCCCGGGTTGCCGCGAGCGCGGCCGTGAGTAGCGGGACCTCAATCTCCTTGAGGATACGGTGATAGAGGCCCGGCGGCGGCACGCCGTTCGGGAAGCCGGAGAAGTGCGAGGACAGATAGGCCTCCACCGCGCCGCCGAGATTGTCGATACCCTGGTGCATGGTGCCGCCTGAGGCGACTGCCGGTGGCGCCAGTTCGCCGTCGATCACCGACGCGGTAATGACATCCTGCGGATAAAGCGCGGCGAGCCGGCGCGCCAGGTTTTCAAGTTCGCGCACATTGCCGGGCCAGCGATGCTGCTTCATCCGCTCCAACG
>DATHPL010000087.1:0-2366 GCA_035483915.1 Bradyrhizobium sp. | reverse complement strand
TACCGGGGTCTATCCCACCAGCCTCACCGACCAGGATCAGGTCGAGCCGCAGCCGCGGCAATTGTCGCTGCTGGCGGAGGCAAGCTGACGCGCAGCGTCATCCCGGGGCGCGTGAAACGCGAACCCCGGGATCTCGATTTTCATAGTCGGTATCATTACGATTAAAGGGCGGCCGTACGGGTCATCCCGCAATGGCAGCGTTTTTCGTCATGGCCGGGCTTGTCCCGGCCATCCACGTCTGTAAAACCCGCCGCAAACGTGGATTAAGATCATGACCCTCCCCCTCACCGACCGTATCGCTCTCGTCACCGGCGCCTCGCGCGGCATCGGCTATGCCACCGCGCGCGCACTCGCGAGAGCCGGCGCACATATCGTGGCCGTGGCACGCACGCAGGGCGGGCTCGAAGAACTCGACGACGAGATCCGAAAGGACGGCGGCAGCGCCACGCTGGTGCCGCTCAACCTGACCGACTTCGACGGCATCGCGCGGCTTGGCGCGGCACTGAATGACCGCCACGGCAAGCTCGATATCCTCGTCGGCAATGCCGGGGTCTCCGGTCCCTCCTCGCCGCTTGGCCATATCGAGATGAAGCCGTGGAACGACGTGCTCGCGATCAATGTATCGGCGAATTTTCAGCTGGTCCGCTGCATG
This sequence comes from Bradyrhizobium sp., assembly GCA_035483915.1. Taxonomy (GTDB): domain Bacteria; phylum Pseudomonadota; class Alphaproteobacteria; order Rhizobiales; family Xanthobacteraceae; genus Bradyrhizobium. Next base: position 1,714 of record DATHPL010000087.1, on the reverse strand, counting down.
GAGCCGCTGCTGAGGAAATCCGACGCGGGCCGCGCGGTGTTCGTGACCTCAGGCGCGGCCAACAAGGCCTCCGCCTATCTCGGCCCCTATGCGGCCTCGAAGGCCGCGCTCGAAACATTGGCGCGGGTCTGGGCCGCCGAGACCGCATCGACAGCGCTTCGGGTCAATCTGTTCAACCCGGGGCCGATCCGCACCCGCATGCGTGCCACGGTCTTCCCGGGCGAGGATCCGCTGACACTCAATACACCCGAGCAGGCAGCCGAATTGATCGTGCCGATGTGCCTGCCATCGTGGAACGAGACCGGCAAGTTCTACGACTACCCGACGCGAAAGCTTCTGAGTTTTCACAGTCCCGCTTAGCTGCGGGCTGCATCAGTGCCAGCCGTGTCTTGAAACTTTGCGCCGGAGAGCGTGCCTGCTGCAATGACAAGCGCCAGCAGCACCAGCGCGGATGCCAGACAGAACGGCGCGCCCGGCAGGTGCAGCGGCGTCTGTGCGCCGATGAAGTAGGCAAAGGTCAGCGTGAACAGGAACGGCCCCAACAATTGGGAGATGCTCTGCACGCTCGAGTTCGCTCCCTGCAACTGGCCTTGCTGGTCAGGCGCGACCCGCTTCGTCATCAAGGCCTGAATCGCCGCGCCCGAAACACCCCATAACGACATCACGGGAATTCCAAGCCAGGACAGCGGCCCGGTGGGTGCGATGGCGAAAATGAAAAAACCGGCCGCGCCGCAAATAAGCCCCAGCAACAGCGACCGGCGCTCGCCGAACACCCGCACGATCGGCCCGATGCCCACGCCCTGCACCAGCATGGCGCAGACGCCGACCATCGCCAGCGTCACGCCGACGGTCTTTGAATCCCAGCCATATCGATAGGTCGCATAGAGCACGAAAATTGACGGCAGCACTGCATGCGCCAACTGGGCAAAGAAATTCGCCACCGACAGGCCGGCCAGGATGCGGTCGGAACGCAACAGATGCAGGGCACCGATCGGGTTGGCGCTTTTCCAGCGAAACGGGGCGCGGCGGTCACGCGGCAGCGACTCCGGCAGGATCAGAAGGCCATACATCGTATTGGCAAAGCTCAAGCCTGCCGCGACCCAAAACGGCAGCCGCGGGTCGACATCACCGAGCAATCCGCCGACGGCGGGACCTATGATGAATCCGGCGCCAAAGGCCGCGCCCACTTTACCAAACACCGCGGCCCGGCGTTCCGCTGGCGTGATATCGGCGATATAGGCGAAGGCGGTCGAAATACTCGCCGAGGTGATGCCGGAAATCACCCGGCCTACAAACAGCCAGATCAGGGATGGCGCCAGCGCCATCAGCACATAATCAAGCCCAAGCCCGAAATTCGACAACAGCACCACCGGGCGGCGGCCAAACCGGTCCGATAGGCTGCCGAGGATCGGCGAGAACACGAACTGCATCAACGCCCAGGCCGTTCCGAACACGCCAAAGATGCGGGCGGCTTGCGCCGTGTCGTTGTCGACGAAGCTTTCGACCAGTTTTGGCAGGATCGGCATGATCAGGCCGAGCGCGAGCATGTCGAGCAGAATCGTGACAAAGATGAAGGCGACTGCAGCGCCGCGCGCAGGCGGCACGCCGACGGCACTGGTTTCGCTCATGACGGTCGCTTCCGTTTGTGCGCGAAAGGATTGGCCTTCTCGCGCAGCGAAATCCGCACCGGCGTGCCCGGCAATTCAAAATACTC
>DATHPL010000086.1:0-7457 GCA_035483915.1 Bradyrhizobium sp. | reverse complement strand
CTGGCGAGGCGCGCAGCAAGCAGGCGCGCGGCCGCATTGTCTGGCCGCTTGATAAGGCTGGTTTCGATGTGCCCTTGCGCCGCCTCGGTCTCGCCTGAAGCAAACAGCACGGCCGCCAACAGATGGCTCAGCATCGGCTCGTCCGGAGAGCCGATCAGACCGTCTTCGCAGAGTTGCCTGGCCTCATCGCGCCGGCCCGCATTGAAAGCTGTGGTCGCGCGGCGAACGATGTCTTCGGGAGTGGTCATCCCCACAGATTAGAACAAAAGGCAAGCCATTGCGAAGCGGCCTTCGGCCCAATAAGTCACCTTAGAAAAAGCCGTAGGCCCGCATCGGCGAACAAGAAAGAGAGAGCTGTGACTGATATTATTGAACTCGGTCTCGACACATTCGGCGACGTTACCACAGGCGAAAATGGAAAGGCCAACACCCACGCGCAGGTTATTCGCGACGTGATCGACGAAGCGGTGCTGGCTGACCAACTCGGTATCGATTTCATCGGGCTCGGCGAGCATCACCGCGCCGATTTCGCGATATCGTCGCCGGAGATCGTACTGGCCGCGATCGCAGGAAGAACGCAACGCATCAGATTGGGCTCGGCCGTGACCGTGCTCAGTTCGGATGATCCGATCCGCGTCTTTCAGCGATTTGCGACGCTCGATGCCGCATCCGACGGCCGCGCCGAGGTCATTCTCGGACGAGGCTCCTTCACCGAGTCTTTTCCGTTGTTCGGATACGAACTCAGCCAATATGAAACGTTGTTCGAAGAAAAGCTCGATCTGTTTGCGGAACTGATCCAACAGCAACCGATCACCTGGAAGGGCACGACGCGGCCGCCATTGAAGGATCAGCGCGTGTTTCCGCCCGTTGATTCAGGGCGCCTGAAAACCTGGGTCGGCGTCGGCGGAAGTCCGCAATCGGTGATCCGCGCGGCAAAGTACGGCATGCCGCTGATGCTTGCGATCATCGGCGGCGATCCCAACCGCTTCAAACCTTACGTCGACCTCTACCTTCAGGCGCTCGGCCAACTCGGTAAGCCGATTCTCCCCATCGGGGTCCACTCCCATGGGTATATTTCCAGCTCGGACGAGCAGGCACGCGACGAACTCTGGCCCGATTATAAAGTGATGCGCGACCGGATCGGCGCCGAACGCGGCTGGCCGCCGATGCAACGAGCGGAGTTCGACCGGGAGATCGAGCATGGGTCACTGTATGTCGGATCGCCGGAAACGGTGTCGCGGAAGATCGCAGCAACGGCGAAGGCGCTCGGTCTTTCCAGATTCGACATGAAATACAGCGCCGGAGGATTGTCCCACGAGCGGATTATACGTTGTATTTCGCTCTACGGGGAAAAGGTCATTCCGCGTGTGCGGGAAATATTGGCCTCCTGAGGCAGGCTGCAACGCAACAGGCGTGTTTGACGCGCGAAGCCATGCCCCGGGCGAGGAGCCCCTTGCGTTGATCTCCGTCAGATTGTCTGTCAATATTATCACCGACGGCAGAGAGCCTCGGCGCCCGCAAATGCGGCCGAGGTGAATGGCCCAAGAAATGATCCAAGAAAATCAAAGGGAGTCGCAGATGGAATTAGGATTTATCGGTCTCGGCCAGATGGGCAGCCGCATGGCGATCCGCCTGCTGGATGCCGGCCATAGCCTCACGGTATTCGATCGCGACGAAGCGGCGATGGCGAAGATCGTCGCGCGCGGCGCGCGGCGGGCTTCCAGCGCGGCGGAGGTCGCAGCCGCTTCCGAAACCGTGCTGATGAGCCTGCCGACGCCCGACGTGGTCCGCAATGTCGTGTTCGGCCCAAACGGCGTCACCGATTCCAACCGCACGACCAAGCTGGTCGATCTCTCGACGACCGGCCCAAAGATGGCAACTCAAATTGCCGCCGAGCTGGATAAAGCCGGACGCATCACCTTGATCGACGCACCGGTCAGCGGAGGCACGAACGGCGCGGAGAAAGGCACCCTCGCCGTCATGGTCTCCGGCGAAAAAGAGGCCGTCGAGACGCTGCGCCCGGTGTTGAGCGTGTTCGGCAAGGTGTTCGTGTGCGGCGACAAGCCCGGCATGGGGCAAACGCTCAAGCTCGCCAACAACATCATTGCGGTCGCGGCGCTTGCGATCTCCTCAGAGGCGATGGCAATGGGCGCCAAGGCTGGCCTCGATCCTCAAATCATGATCGACACGATCATGGCCTCGAGCGGCGGCAATGTCGCGCTGCGCGACAAATTCCCGAAGGCCGTTCTCACCGGCACATTCGATTTCGGTTTTGCCACGGGCCTTTCCTACAAGGACGTGCGGCTTTGCGTCGATGAGGCGGAAGCCATGGGCGTGCCGATGGTGGTCGGGGCGGCGGTGCGGCAGCTGATGGCGGTGACCAACGCGACCTTCGGCGCGGACAGCGACTTTACTTCGGTGGCACGGGTACTGGAGGGATGGGCCGGCGTGAAGATACGCTCGCGACAATAATAACGCTGAAGCGCGATACTGAACTTATAAAAATAAAATTCGGACCGGGGGGAAGTTGTGGCGGATAGCGCTGTCGATATTGGCTGGCGGCTCGACCGCCTGAATATTTCCCGGTTTCACTGGCGCGTGCTGGCGCTGATTGCCGCCGGCATGTTTTTCGATTCATTCGACCTCTATCTGGCGAGCGGCGTTCTCGGCGCCCTCGTGCAGTCAGGGGAATCCACCCTTGCCCTGAATGCGACGTTCATCTCGGCGACGTTCCTGGGAATGATGATCGGGGCCTGGTGTGCCGGACTGCTCGGCGACCGCTTCGGCCGCAAATTCAGTTACCAGTTCAATCTCATGCTGTTCGGCGGGGCCTCGCTGGCGGGCGCATTCTGCCCTTCCATGCAATGGCTGATCGTCGCCCGCTTCTTCATGGGTCTCGGCCTTGGCGCTGAAATCGTGGTGGGCTACGGCACCATCAGCGAGTTCATTCCGGCACGCCATCGCGGGCGCTTCGCGGCTTTGCTCAACTTGATCATCAACAGCAGTCTTTTCCTGGCAACCGTGATCGGCTGGCTGGTGATCCCGAAATTCGGCTGGCGCTGGATGTTTGCGATCGTCTCGGTCGGCGCCTTCGTCGTCTGGTTCCTGCGACGCTCCTTGCCGGAATCGCCGCGATGGCTGGTCAGCCAGGGCCGGCTGGCAGAGGCCGAGAAAATCGTCAGCCGGGCCGAGGCGGAATCGACGATCAGCAAGGAAGCGACGCCACCACCCGCACCTGTTGCAAGCCGAACCTATACGCTCGGCGATCTCTTTCGTCCGCCGCTGCTGGTTCGCACCATCCTTGCGGTCGTCGTGACGGTGTGCCTTCTCACTTTCAATTTCGCTTTTGTGAGCTGGGTTCCGACGTTCCTGGTCAAACAGGGACTCGGCATCTCGAACTCACTCGGCGTCTCGGCATTGATCTTCGCCGGCGGCCCGCTCGGCTCGCTGATCGGTCTGTTGCTCTGTGAAAAGATCGGCCGGCGATGGGGCATCGTCGCATTTTCGGCCGTCGGCATCGTGGTGAGCGCGGCCTATGTCAGCGTCACGGATGTCACGCTCGTGGTCGCCTTCGGTTTCCTGGTGAGCTGCGTGATCTATATATTGTCATCGCTGAGCATCGCCTGCTACGTGCCGGAATTGTTCCCAACTGAAGTCCGGTTGCGCGGCAGCGGGATCGCCAATACGGCGGGACGCGCCGTCAACATCGCGGTCCCCTACGCCATTGCGGCGACCTTCGACGAATTCGGTCTCTATGGCGTGCTCGGACTGATCAGCGCCGCGCTATTGCTGCAAATGATCATGCTGACAACGATGGGCATCGAGACCAAACAGCGTTCGCTGGAGGAACTCGCGAGCGCATAGAGCGCTATAGGTACTCAAGCGCGGAGGGCCGCAATCGTCTGCGGCCCTCGTGTCTCCTGTCTCGACCGATAGCTGAATTCGGCTGCTATCCGCTCGATCGCGCGGTCACTTTCCTTCTGCGACTTCCTTCAGGGCTTCGCGCGCGTTACGGAACGCGTCGATACCGGACGGCACGCCGCAATAGACCGCAACCTGAAGGAAGATTTCCTTGATCTCTTCAACGGTGAGCCCGTTCTTCAAGGCGCCTTTGACATGGAGCTTCAGTTCGTGCGGCCGGCCGAGAGCGCCCAGCATGGCCAGATTGATGATGCTGCGCGTGCGCCGATCGAGCCCCGGCCGCGTCCACAGCGCGCCCCAGCAGAATTCGGTCGACCATTCCGCCATGGTGCGGGTGAATTCGTCCGCGCCCGCGATCGACTTGTTGACGTAGTCTTCGCCAAGCACTTCCTTGCGGACTTTGAGGCCCTTCTCGAACAGTTCGGTCTTGCTCATGATTAACCTTCCTTGGTTGAGCTAATTTTTGCGCATCCGGAAATGTGTCGCCTGAGTATTATTCCCAACGATGCGATTTCCTCGAATTGCTGCGCGCGATCCTAGTCCGGGGTGCGACCGACTGTCGACCGCAAATTCTCCGACTTGACAGATTGACAGACAATCTCAACAGTCAGAAGCACGGCCATCGATAAGGTCGCGAAAAAGGCGCATCGACCAACGAGGCGCAATCGGGAGTGAAACCGGCTGGACAGCGCCCGGATTCAGGCGATGCGCCAAAGCGCATCGTGACCTGAATGCGACGACTGGCCAGCTAAACCAGGAGGCCCAAGGCCGCCGATGAGCCAATTCATCGAAAGCTTTCTGCAAGCCATGACCGCCGGGCTATTGATCGGCGCGGTCTATGGCCTGATGTGCGTCGGGCTCGGGCTCATCTTCGGCGTCATGCGCGTCATCAATTTCGCCCACGGCGATTTCATGATGCTCGGCATGTATGCCGCGTTCTATCTGTTCACCCTGGCCGGCGTGCAGGCCTTTTTCGGCAATACGATCGGGCCGTTTGTCTCGATTCTACTGGCCGGCCCCGTGCTTTCGCTGTTCGGCTACGCCATTCACGCCCTGTTGATTTCGCGCGTCTCCGGGACCCGGACCGCTTCGCTCGAGGGCGAAGGACATTATGCGCAATTGATCCTGACGCTCGGGATCGCCTTGATCCTGCAAAACGGCGGACTGATCGTGTTCGGCTCGGTGCTGGCTTCGATCCGGACCCCCTTGTCGAGTTCGGCCTGGGAAATCGGCCCGTTCTTCGACATCAGCATTTTCGTCAACAAAGCGCGCGGGATCGACGCCGTCGTTTCCTTCGTGACGATGATATTGTTGACCTTGCTGGTCACGCGCTCGCGCATCGGCAAGTCGTTACGTTCCGCCGCCGACAATCCGACAGCGGCAACCTATATGGGGATTGACGTCGATCGCGCGCACCGCATCGCGTTTGCGCTCGGCACCGGCATCACGGCGATCGCCGGCGGCCTGCTCGCCACCAACTATCCGTTTCATCCCTTTGTCGGCCTCGATTATGTGATCGTGATGTATGCCGGCGTCGTGCTCGGCGGCATGGGCAGCATCATCGGCGCCTTCTGGGGCGGCATGACCATCGGTCTCGTGCAGCAAATGTCGACCATCGTGCTGCCGACGCAGTTGCAGAATGCCGCGATCTTCGTCGTCTTTCTCCTGATCATCTTTTTCCGCCCACAAGGTTTCTTCGGGCGGATGGTCGAGAGGACGTAAAGCGATGCCGTTACTCCAGCGCCCGATCGTTTCCATCGCCATCTTCGCGGTGATTTATGCCGCGGTCTCGCTGACAATCACGAACTCCTACTACCAGTTGATCATGACGCTGGTCCTGGTCTGGGCAATCTTCGGCCTCTCCTGGAATCTGCTCAGTGGCTACACCGGGCTGATCTCGTTCGGCCATGCCGCCTTCTTCGGCATCGGCGCCTATACGACCGCACTCGGCCAGATCTATTTCGACCTGTCGCCCTGGCTTCTCATTCCCATCGCCGCCATGCTAGGCGGTCTCGCCGGACTCCTGGTCGGCTTTCCAACATTCCGCTTGCAGGGGCACTACTTTGCGCTGGCGATGCTCGCCTACCCGCTCGCCATCCTCTACGTCTTTGAGTGGCTCGGCTTTCAGGAAGTCACGCTGCCGATCAAGCGCGACAACCCCATCGCCTACATGCAATTCAGCGATCCCCGACTCTACACCCTGCTGGCGCTGGTGATGCTGATCGGCACGATCCTGCTGACGCGAGCCGTCGAGCGAAGTCGATTTGGCATGGCGCTGCTGGCCATCAAGCAGAACCAGGCGGCGGCGGAAGCGGCCGGCATCAACACGCTCGCCTGGAAGCTGCGCGCCATCAGCCTCAGTGGTGCGATTGCCGGTGCGATCGGCGCCTTCTATGCGGTGGTGCTTCTGGTGGTCACGCCGCAGTCGGTGTTCGGCATGCTGGTTTCCGCACAGGCCCTCACGGTGGCGATGTTCGGTGGCGTCGGCACGGTCTGGGGGCCGGTGATCGGAAGCGTCATCCTGATTCCATTGGCCGAGACGCTTAACGCGGAAGCGGGAACGCGCTTCCCCGGCATCCAGGGCGTCATCTTCGGGATCGCGATTGTCTGCGTGATCTTGCTCGCGCCGGAAGGCCTGTTCTGGAAAGTCCGGGATATCTGGCGCCGGCGTCAACTGTCACAACCGTCATCCGAGCCGGAAGAGGCGCCGGCGTCGGCAACGGTGACGCTGTTACCGGTGCCGATGCGACGCGATCAACCGTTCGCGCCGGAGGATGTCATCCTCGAAGTCCGCAACCTGTCGCGCTCCTTCGGCGGCCTCAAGGCGGTCCAGAACGTCAGCTTCAAGCTCCACCGCAACGAAATTCTCGGCATCATCGGCCCCAACGGCGCCGGCAAGACCACGTTGTTCAACCTGCTGAACGGCTTCCTGCGGCCCGATGGCGGCGAAGTCCTGCTGGAGGGCCGCGACGTCTTCGCCCGCAAGCCGCACGAACTTTGCGAAGCCGGCGTGGCGCGGACATTCCAGATCATGCGGCCGTTTCAGCGAATGTCGATCGCCGACAACGTCGTGGTTGGCGCCTACGTTCGCTCCAGGACCGATACGGAGGCAAGAGCACTCGCTGCGGACGCGATCGCGCGCGTCGGCCTTTCATCGATCTCGGATCGGATCGCGGGCGAACTCTCGACCAAGGAGCTGCGGCTGATGGAGCTCGCCCGCGCGCTCGCGGGACAGCCGAAGATTCTCCTGCTTGATGAAACTCTCGCCGGCCTCGGCCACGATGAGGCTGATGAGGTCGTCGCCGTGATTCAACGGCTGACGCGCGACAATATGACAGTTGCGATCATCGAGCACACGATGCAGGCGATGGTCCGCCTGGTCGATAACTTCCTGGTGCTGGATCACGGCGCCGTCCTGGTCGAGGGCAAGCCCGAGACCGTGACACGCGACACCAGAGTGATCGAGGCCTATCTCGGCAAAAAATGGGTGGCTCATGCTGCGCATTGAGGGGCTCTCGACCGGCTACTCCGCACGC
>DATHPL010000085.1:0-12896 GCA_035483915.1 Bradyrhizobium sp. | reverse complement strand
GACATGGGCACGCTCTTGGCGGGCACGCGCTATCGCGGCGACTTCGAGGAGCGTCTGAAGCAGGTGCTCAAGGAACTCGAAGCGCATCCGAATGCGATCCTGTTCATCGACGAAATCCACACCGTGATCGGCGCCGGCGCCACGTCTGGCGGCGCGATGGATGCATCCAACCTGCTGAAGCCGGCTCTGGCCTCGGGCACCATCCGTTGCATGGGCTCGACGACCTACAAGGAATACCGTCAGCACTTTGAAAAGGATCGCGCGCTGGTGCGGCGTTTCCAGAAGATCGACGTCAACGAACCGACGGTGGAAGACGCGATCGCGATCCTCAAGGGCCTAAAACCCTATTTCGAGGACTATCACCGGCTGAAATACACCAACGAGGCCATCGAAGCCGCGGTGCAGTTGTCGTCGCGCTACATCCATGACCGCAAGTTGCCGGATAAGGCGATCGATGTAATCGACGAGTCGGGCGCAGCGCAGATGCTGGTCGCCGAGAACAAGCGCAAGAAGACGATCGGCATCAAGGAAATCGAAACGACCATCGCGACGATGGCGCGGATTCCGCCCAAGAGCGTCTCCAAGGACGATGCTGAGGTGCTCAAACACCTCGAGCAGACCTTGAAGCGGGTTGTGTTCGGGCAGGACAAGGCGATCGAAGCTCTGTCGGCATCGATCAAGCTGGCGCGCGCAGGCTTGCGCGAACCGGAAAAGCCGATCGGCAGTTATCTGTTTTCGGGTCCGACCGGCGTGGGCAAGACCGAAGTTGCCAAGCAGTTGGCGGCTTCGCTCGGCGTTGAGTTGATCCGTTTCGACATGTCCGAATACATGGAGCGGCACACGGTGTCGCGCCTGATCGGCGCGCCTCCCGGCTATGTCGGCTTCGACCAGGGCGGCTTGCTCACCGATGGTGTCGATCAGCATCCGCATTGCGTCGTGCTGCTCGACGAAATCGAGAAGGCCCATCCCGATCTCTACAACGTGCTGCTCCAGATCATGGACCACGGCCGGCTCACCGACCACAACGGCAAGCAGGTCAACTTCCGCAACGTGATCCTGATCATGACCACGAATGCGGGCGCGGCCGATCTGGCTCGTCAGGCGTTCGGCTTCACCCGCTCGAAGCGGGAAGGCGATGATCACGAGGCGATCAGCCGGCAGTTTGCGCCGGAATTCCGCAACCGTCTCGATGCCATTGTCTCGTTCGCGCATCTCAATGCGGATGTGATCGGTATGGTGGTCGAGAAGTTCGTGCTTCAGCTCGAGGCGCAGCTTGCCGACCGCGACGTCACGATCGAGCTGTCCGAGCCGGCCAAAGCCTGGCTGGTGCAGCATGGCTATGATGAGCAGATGGGCGCGCGGCCGATGGCGCGGATCATCCAGGAGCACATCAAGAAGCCGCTGGCGGACGAGGTTCTGTTCGGCAAGCTCAAGGGCGGCGGTCATGTCCGCGTCGTGCTGGTCAAGGACGAGGCGACATCTCAGGACAAGATCGGCTTCGACTTTGTCGAGGGCCCGGTCACGCCGAAGCCGGAGAAGCTGCCGGGCGCCCGCAAGCGCACCACCCCCCGCAAGCCGAAGCCAAATGGTGGTTCCGGAAGCGGGCCGAAGGGGTTAGTAAAGGCCTAAAAGCTTCGGAGATAGCGACACAAGAAAAGCCGGCGCGTCGAAAGACCGCCGGTTTTTGTTATAAAGCGGCCGATAGAGCCGCGCGGGGAAACGAACATGATCATCGAAAACCAGGCCATGGTGACGGAGGCGGTCGAAGCGGCGGTTTCCCGCGTTGAAGATCCGCGCTTGCGCGAAATCCTGCTGGCACTGCTGCGGCATCTCCATGGATTTGTTCGGGAGGTGCGTCTGACCGAACGCGAGTTTGGCGAGGCGGTGCGCGTCGTGGCGGCGCTCGGACAGAAGACGACCGCCTCCCACAACGAGGTGATGCTGATGGCGGGCTCGCTCGGCGTGTCGCCGCTGGTCTGTCTGCTCAATAACGGCCATCACGGCCAGACCGAGACCCAGGCCAATATGCTCGGCCCGTTCTGGCGCGACGACCAACCTGCCTGCGCGAGCGGAGACTCACTGGTGCGTTCGCCGACGCCGGGACCGGAACTCCTTGTTCGCGCTTCGCTTGAAGATACCAGCGGAAAACCAGTTGCCGGCGCTGAAATCGATGTCTGGCATTCCTCGCCGGAAGGCCTTTACGAAAATCAAGACGCCACGCAGGCCGAGATGAATCTGCGCGGCCGCTTTATCTCGGATGGCGCCGGAAAATTTCATTTCCGCAGCGTCAAACCGGCCGGCTATCCGATTCCCGTCGATGGTCCCGTCGGCGAGCTGGTGCGCGCCACGCGCCGCCACAACTTTCGGCCGGCCCATCTGCACTTCATGGTCTTCAAACCCGGATTCAAGACGCTGATCTCGCAAGTCTATTCACCTGACGATCCGCATATCGATTCGGACGTGCAGTTCGGCGTTACGCGCGCGCTGATCGGCAACTACGTTCGCCATGATAAGCCCTCGGACGAGTTCGGTTTTGTGGCGCCCTGGTTTTCACTGGATCAGCGTTTTGTCCTGGAAGCGGGCGAAGCGAGGCGGCCGGCGGCGCCGATCCGCGCCAAGGTTTCATCCGCCGACGGCCGATAGCTGAGGCTTACCGGATCAACCCTGCGAGCCTTGGCAGCGTCAGGCTGATTTCGGGGATGCAGATGATCAGCAGAAGCCCGATGAACAGCGCGAACATGTAGGGCAGATAGGTCCGGAAATGCTCGCTCACATTCAGTTTTGCAAAACGCAGCGCCATCAGCAGTCCGACGCCCATCGGCGGCAGGAAAAGACCGATCCCGACCGCGGCGGTCTGAACAATGTTGAAATGGATGGGGTCGATGCCCATGGATTCCGAAATCGGAAAGACCACGGGAATGAGCACGACGGCGGCGGGAAGACCTTCCAGCACCATGCCGAACAGGCAGCTGACAATCGCGGTCACCGTGAGAAAGAGCCAGGGATGTCCCTTCAGCGGCGATAGCATTTCGCCGAGCAGCTGCGGCACGCCGCTCACGCCCATCAGATATTGATAGACCGAAGCGACCGCGAGCAGGAAAACCACGGCGGCCGTCAGGATCGCGCTGTCATAGGCGATCCTGCCCATCTCGCGCCAGGACACGTTGCGGTAATAAAGCTTCGCGGCCAGGAATGCGTAGCCCGCGACCACCGCACCGGCCTCGGTCGCGGTGATGATGCCGAGAATGAAGCCCGCGAGAATGACGAACGGCACCACCATCGGCACGGCCGCATGAAGCGCGGCTTCGCCGAGACGTTTGAAGCTTGGTCTTGTGTCGACCGGCCAGTCCTTTTGCCGCGCCCGGATGTAGACGACTGCCATCAGGCAAAACATCATGACCATGGCCGGAATGAACCCGGCGACAAACAGCGCCACTGCCGAGGTATTGGTGACCTGGGCGATCACGATCATGAAGATCGCCGGCGGCACCAGCATGCCCATCGCGGTGCCCGCTGCGATCAAGGAAGCGGAGTCACGCGGGTCATAACCGGCCCTGTTCAAAGGTGGCATCAGCGCCGAGCCGAGCGCGGAAACTTCTGCCATTTTCGATCCGCAGATGTCGGAGAAGAAATACGCCACCACGATTACGGACATGCCGAGCCCGCCCTTGACCCATCCGATCAGGGCGCGCGCCAGTTCGACCAGCGCGTGGCTCATGCCGCAGCGTTCCATCAGGTTGCCGGCGAAGACGAAGGCGGGGATCGCCAGCAGCACCCAGCTCTGCGAGCCCGAGACCAACGCCGAGGAAAGTTGCTGCATCGGATAACCGCCGATCCACAGGCCCGCGATGCCGGCGACGGCGAGCGCGAACACGATCGGCATCGAGAGCAGGATCAGGACAATGAAGATGGCGGCGACCGCGGCAAGCAGCATGAACGGCGCGCCCTAGTGCAAGGATTCGGGTTGGGACAGCGGTGACAACATCATGGCCACGCCGTAAACCGCAATCAGCAGGCCGCCGACAACGGCGGACGCATAAAGCCACGCGAGGCTGATCTCGAGCCCCGGCGTCCTCAATGCGCTGTTGAGCAGGCAAAGTTTCCAGCCGTACCATGCCACCAGGAGGCCGACGCCCACGATCAGCGCGTGATTGAAACGACCGATCCAGAGCTGCGCGGTTTCCGGCAGGCGATGCACGAACACCGATAGCGAAAAATGCGAACGCGATTGGATCCCGATCGCAGCCCCGATCAACGTCAGCCAGGCCAGGGACAATTCGCCGACTTCCTCGACCCAGGTGAACGGCACCGGGTCGACATCGAGCCAATCGGTGATGGCGCCGACGAAATAGCGCAGGATGACACCGACCAGGAGGTTGACGATCGCGAGCACGATCAGCGCCGTGACCGTGACCTTCGGGACGGCTTTGAGGATCCGCAGCATGCGCATCAAAAATTCCGAAAGGAGGGGCGGCTGATGCGGGGACCTAAGCCTTGAAGCCTTCGATCTCGTCCCATAGCGCGCCGTATTGCGCCTTGTAAGCCGGCCAGATCTTCTGCTGCGCCACTTTGCGGAATTCGTCGACCTTGGCTTCGACGACGGTCATGCCGAGCGGCTCGAGCAGGGCCTTGGCTTCAGCGAAATGATCCACCGACTCGGTCAGCTGGCGAATCTTTTCCTGGGCAGCCCGCGAAAGATCGAGCACCAGTTTCTGCTGATCAGGTGTCAGCCCGTTCCAGATGTCGAGGTTCATCACCGCGTTGGTCGGGCCGTAATTGTGATAGGTGAGGGAGGCGTATTTCGAGACTTCGTAAATCTTGAGCGCTTTCATGTTGACGACGGGAAGGTCGCCGCCGTCGATCACGCCCTGTTTCGCGGCGGTGACGACCTCGCCATAGGCCATCGGCACCGCGTTGCCGCCGAGCCCGTTGATGGTATCGCCGAAAATCTTCGACTGCTGCACACGGATTTTCAGGCCGCGCAGGTCTCTCGGCTCGACGATCGGCTTCTTAGACGTCCAGAAATGGCGAAAACCATAGTCGAAATAGCAGAGCACCTTGAGCTTGTTATTGTCTTCGATCTGTTTGCTTAGCTTGTCGCCGATTTGGCCGTTGAGCATGGCGTAGGCCGAGGTGTAGTCCTTGACCAGATAGGGCACGAGCAGTGCGCCCATCTCGGGAAATATCGTGGCGGCCGCTCCGGCCGGGCTTCCCATCGCGATGCTGCCGGACTTGACCGCGTTCATGATCTCGAGCTCTTGCGGGATCAGCGTCTTGCCGAAGAACTGCATTTCGAGCGCGCCGTTCGTCCGCGCCGTCAGCTCCTTCGCCATCCAGTCGAAGGCGACGGCCGCCGATTCAGGCACGGCATTGATATGCGCAAAGACCAGTTTCTTCGGCTGGGTCTGGGCAAAGGCGGGCGCGCGGCCGGTGGCGAGGATGCCCGCCAGGCCTCCGCCGGCTGCGAGAAGCGTGCGGCGGTTGAGGGTGGCGCGGCGCACAAAAGTGGCTGGCATCAGGTTTCCTCCGGCTGTTTTTGGCTTGTTTTATTGTTGTTGTTTTTATTGTCGTTATCGGCCCAGCAGACGTTAACCCGCCGGGCTGGCGGCGAGCTTACAGAACTGCGGTCCCGTTGAAAGAGGGATATTGGTCGCAACCTTCGCAGCCGCGAAATGGTCGGTGGCGCCCGATCAGCGCGCGGCAGCTTTCTTATGGTGCGCCGGGCTTCTTAAGGTGCGCTGGCCTTGGCGTTGAGGTGACGGACTTCCCACGGCAGGATGATCTTCTTGAAGATCACGGGGTCCGGCCACGTATCAGCCGTGCGGCCCATATGCCCGCCGACCGGATTGATCCAGGCTTCGCGCGGCTCGGTGCCGCTGTTGATCAGCAATTCGAGGTCTTCGATCGGCACCTGCGTGTCGCGGGTGCCACCCACGGCCAGAATGGGCGCCGTGGGTTTGCCGAGCAGGCCCTGGGCCTGCAGCGACATCTTCGGCAGGAAGGCAATCAGCTCGTCGGTCGATTTCATGCCATAGACAAACAGGCTCGCCGGAACGAGATCGAACAGATATTCGCGCGTGTACATCCGGCCGCGGAAGAAATCGGCCTGGAACGTGCGGTGGATCGGCGGCGATTGCGTAACCGCGCCGACGAGACGCTTGGCTTCGGTGTGCGCGAGCTTGGCCGCCCAGTAGGCGCCAAAACTCTGGCCGTGCACGAGGATGCGGTTCTTGTCGATCTCGCTCCGGGTGGCGAGATAGTCGAGAACACGCGAGTAGATCTGGTCGGCGGTCTCATCTGCCTTGCGCGGCGCTTGTCCGGTGCCGGGGCTGTCGACGGCGAAGAATCCGATCCCTTCGGGAATGGCGGCGGCATAGGTCTCGGCTACGGTTTCCTTGCGGCTGTCGAGACCTGAAATCGCCAGCACCAGCGGCACCGGACGCGCTGCCTTGGCGGGCAATCTTAAGTAACCGACGATTTCCTTGTCCCCGTAAGGGATGTGCACGACTTCGAGCGGTGGATCGAAATAGCGGGCATGCTGCAAATAGGCGTCGACCGCCTTCTGATAGGCGGCCTGCTTGCCGGCGGAGGTTGGCGAGGGCCATTGGCCGAAATAATAGAGACGCCAGGCGCGCACGAAATTGGCGTCGGCTTCCTTCGGGTCGGCAGCCGCCTTGCCCATGGCCATGTAGCTATCGGCGACCGCGCTCCATGCCGCCGCCCATTCATCCGCGTCGCGGCTCTTGATGCGGGAGAGCGCATCACCGGCGTCACTGGGCTGGATACCCAACGCGGGGTAGGCGCCGGTTTGGGCGCGGGCGAGCGTTTCGGCTTTGATTTCGTCGATAGTGCGGTCGGCGGTTTGTGCCGAGGCAGTTTCACTCGCAAGCCCGATCAGGGCGACGGCGAAGGTTACGAAGAGCAGGCGCATTTTTTTGTTTTCCTCCCGGTAGCGCCAGCAATTATGGGCGGGCGAGGGAGGAGACACAAGGGATCGCTGAGCGATCGGGCTACTTCAGATAGAGGGGACTAGCCTTCGATCAATTCCTTGATGCGGCGCTGCAACTGGCGCTTTTTCTTTTCGCTTTTGCGCAAGCGCTCGGCGAGGTCAGAACCCGGCAATTCGTAGGACTGTTCCGGGTTGAACGCCACGCCGACGAAATTGTCGCGCCACCAGATGATCCGGGCCATCACGGAGCGTCCCTTGCGCGCGATGGTCAACCGCAACGAGTCCTTGGGCAGGCGCACTCCGCTGTTGAATTCGAGATGGGCGCCGTGCTCGGAGATGTTGCGCACCACGCAATCCCGCGCGGCGCCATTGTCGGCGATCTCGGCGACCCCGCCATAGATAACCTTGTCGCGGACACTCTGGCGTCGGTCCTGCATCGAAAAGCTCCCAATCGAAAGGCCTAGTGTCCCGGTTCTGACATTCGCATGATGCTGCGGCTAGTTCGTTTGCGAATATCAGAACCAAAGGGACACTAGTAAATATTGGATTCTAGCGTGGTTTTGGATTTGGCATTCGCTTTGAGGACTCGCGGAAATACTGAAGCGAATGTCAAATCCACCACACTAGCTTTTACGCGAGCCGGTGGCGCAAGAAAGGGCATCGCGGCCAAAAAGCCGCGTTAACGTAAATCGATGTTAGGAAAATAATGCCGCCTGCAGCGGCATTAAGGACAACTTTGGCAGGCCTATGCGGCCGTTTCGCGGAGGCTGCGGGCAATTTCCTTCTGGGCGTCGAATTCGCGCCGGCGACGGGCCAGTTCCTCCGCACTCAAGGCCGCGACGTTATTGTAGTCGCGTTTCCAGGAAGCGTCAGTACTCCACCGTAACGGCGATTGCACGGTGGTTTGGGCTGATGGCGCGGTTTCCAGTACCCGCAGCGCGAGCTCAAGCGTGAAGGCTTGCGAGGCCACATCGTGCGGCTTGCCGGCGGAGTTGCCGAGCGGGAAGTCGGAGAACAGGAAGCGGGGCGCTGCGGCGTGCTCGACGATGTCCTTGGCGCAACCCATCACCACGGTCGGGATGCCGTTCGCCTCGAGATGCCGGGCGACCAGGCTGACCGTCTGGTGGCAGACCGGGCAGTTCGGTACCAGCACTGCGGCATCGACGCGATCGGCCTGGCAGCGGGCGAGAATCTCCGGCGCATCGGTTTCGATCGTGACGCGGTGGCTCCGGTTGGTCGGCGCGCCGAAAAAGCGCAGCGCGACTTCGCCGATCCGCTTTTCGGCGGCGAGCCGGTGCAACTGCGGCAACGGGAACCAGGTGCCGCTGTCCTCGGCGGAGGTATGTACACGGTCATAGGCAATGTGGGAAATCCGCACATCGTGCGGCTTGGAGGTATCGCCGTCATAGACAGAATAGAATTTGGCGCCGCCGTTATATTTGGCGCCGGGGCCCTGATCGCCCTTGGCGGGGTCGAACGGCGCGGCGGTGGTGATGAGGGCAAGTCGCGACTGCGCGAGCGGCTTGCCTAACGGCTGAAACGGCGTCTCGACGTAATGCGCCCAGCGATAAGGCGTGGTGTAGCCGATCGCGGCGTAATATTCCCGCGTGCGCGCCATATAGGGGATCGGCGCATCGTCGTCGGGTGCAAAGCCGGTACGGTCGTCAGAAGGGATCGCCATATAAGCTCTCATCAAGGCGCCATCATCGAACGATAGCTAAACTGCGTAAGGCCAGTGTCAAGGATGGTTTACGTTAGAGGCAGGACGGCAATGCAAGGGTCCCAACGCTCGCTTGTCTGGTTTCTGATGTGCGCGTGGCTGTTCGTCTTGATCGCGGGAGCGGCCGCGCAGGAGGTGGCGCCCGTGAACGACGGCTCCGCTCCGGCCAAACAGGGTGCGGAAGAGCCCGGAAATTCGCAGGAAAAGCCGCCGCAAGCGACATCGCAAGACAAGCCGCAAGAGGAAAAGCGGCCAGAAAAGCCGTCGGATAATGCGGCCGACAAATCATCAGAAAAGCCACCGGAGAAGCCGGCAGATCCCGATACAAGAGAGGCCGTGTGTCTGATGATCGAGGCGGCGGCACGGGCCAACGACTTGCCGCTCGAGTTTTTCGCTCGCGTCATCTGGCAGGAAAGCCGCTTTCAATCCGACGCCGTCGGGCCCATGACCCGTAGCGGCCAGCGCGCGCAGGGTATCGCGCAGTTCATGCCGGGCACGGCCAATGAGCGGCGGTTGCTCGATCCCTTTGATCCGGTGCAGGCGTTGCCGAAGTCCGCCGAATTTCTCAGCGAGTTGCGTAACCAGTTCGGCAATCTTGGTCTCGCTGCGGCGGCCTATAATGCCGGGCCGCGGCGGGTGCAGGAATGGCTCGCCGGCACCGGCCCGATGCCGCAGGAGACCCGCCATTACGTCTCAAGCATTACCGGCGCCACGGTCGAGGAATGGCAGCGCGTCGGCAGGGGCGGGCAGATATCTGACCGTGCGGCTGCGCGTACCACCTGCCAGGATTTGATGGCGCTGCTCAAGCGCGCGCCGAACTATTTTGTCACCCGGCTTGAGCAGAGCGTGGAGCTTGGCGCGGCCCAGCCATGGGGTGTTCAACTGGCCGGCGGGTTCGATCGCGACCTTGCAATGGCGATGTATTCGCGCGCGGTGTCGAAATTGCGTAGCGTCGTCGGCGACCAGACGCCGACCTTGCTCAGTACGCAGAACCGCCACCGCGGCATGCGGCCGTTTTATCAGGTGCGTATCGGTGCCGACACCAGGCCCGCCGCCGATGATCTCTGCAACCGTATTCGCCGTGCGGGCGGGGCCTGCTTCGTGTTGCGAAATTTTAGAACGTGAGCTTATGCCCATAGGCTGACCATAACTCTGCATGCCAGCCGTGAAGCCGTCGTCGCTTGACGTGCATGCAAATCGAAAGCGTTATGCCCGCCTCGACTCACGCGATTTCATGTTCCCATGGTCTTTCCGCCGCTCGATTCACCCCAATGGCATCGGCCCTTGCGCGCGTTCGCGTTTGGGATGGCGGCGGTTCGATGGACCATTCTCTCAGCGGTGCTGTTCGTCACTTATATCGGCATCGGCGCGCTGGCGCATGATACGCACTTTTCGTTGGCCTGGGCCTTGCTCGCCACGCTGCTGGTTTGGGCAGGGCCGGCGCAGATCATCCTGATTTCGACCCTGGCCTCGGGCGCCTCCGTCGTGCAGTCGGCTATCGCGGTGACCGTGAGCGCGATCCGGCTGTTTCCGATGGTGGTCGCGGTGTTGCCGATGATGCGCACGCCAGAAACCAAGCGGCGGCAACTTGTGTTGGTCGCCCATTTCACCGCAGTGACGCTGTGGGTCGAGTGCTACCGCTTCCTGCCGCATGTGCCGCGCGAGCGGCGCATCGCCTTCGTCCATGGGCTCGGCAGCGGGCTCGCGCTGATCGGTCTGGTCGCCACCGCGATCGGCTATGAGTTGGCGGCAAACCTGACACAGACGCTCGGCGCGGCGATCCTGCTGCTGACGCCGCTGGCGTTTTTGTTCTCCACCGCCCGCAATTCCCGAGAGCTTGCGGATGGGCTGGCGCTGGGGCTCGGGCTTGCGCTCTATCCCTTGGCGTCGCTGCTCGACAGCGGTCTCGATATCCTGATCAGCGGGGTCGCGGCCGGGACCATCGCCTTTGCCGTCCATAAATGGCGGGAGGGGCCATGAGCGATTTTTTCGGCGATTGGCACGCGCTTCTGTTGCTGCTGGTGGCGGGCGTGATCCCGAACCAAATCTGGCGGATGCTCGGGCTTTGGCTCGGCAGCGGGCTTGACGAGGGGTCTGATCTTCTGGTGTGGGTCAAGGCGGTAGCCACCGCGATCCTTGCCGGCGTGATCGCGGAGATTCTGGTGCACCCGCCGGGGGCGCTGGCGAGCGTCCCGGGCTTGTTGCGCTATGGCGCGGTCGTCGTGGGTTTTATCGTCTTCGTGCTGACGCGGCGGTCGATCTTTGCCGGCGTGGTCTCCGGCGAGTTCCTGATGCTCGCGGGAAAATGGTGGCTTGGCTGATTGCTTCGTTACTGGTTTGATTTGCTGCCGGCAGAACTCCGGCGGAGGAAACGACAATGGGCAGACACTTCAAGTCGGCCTCGATCGCAGCGTTTGTCGGCGTGGCGGCTCTTTTCGCTGCGCCAGGAAATGCCGCCGATTTTCCGGCGCGGCCGCTGCGCCTCATCGTTCCCTATGCCGCAGGCGGTCCGACCGACGTGGTGGGACGAGTGGTTGCGGATTATCTCGCGAGGGATCTCAAGCAGGCCGCGTTCGTCGAAAACAAGCCCGGCGCGCAAGGTGCGATCGGTTCCGAGGCGGTCGCGCGGAGCGAGGCCGACGGGTACACGCTGCTGGTCGTGTCCGGCTCGATGTTTGTGCTCAATCCCATGCTTTACAAGAAGCTGGCCTACGATCCCGATCGGGATTTTCGGACGCTGGCGATCGTCACGGAAGACCCGCTCGTGATGGAGGTTCATCCCTCCGTGCCCGCGAAGACCGTTGCCGAGTTTGTGGCTTACGCCAAGCAGAATCCAGGAAAACTCAGCTTCTCTTCGGCTGGAACAGGAGGTGTGATTCATCTCGCCGGCGAGATGTTCAAGCAGATGGCCGGCATCGAGATGACGCATGTGCCCTACAAGGGTGCCGGGCCCGCCATGGTCGATCTTCTCGCCGGGAACGTCCAGCTGATGTTCGATTCCTTTGGCACGGCGTATCCTCCGGTGATGGCCGGGTCGTTGCGGGCACTTGGGGTGAGTTCGGCGCAGAGACGCCCTGAACTTCCCGATGTGCCGACCATCGCCGAAAGCGGCTTCCCCGATTACCTCGTCAGCGTCTGGTTCGCGATTGCGGTGCCGGCCAAGGTGCCGGATCATGTCGCAGAAATTATCAAGGCCAGCCTCGACCGGGCGCTGAACGACGAGACGTTCCGTGCGTCGCTTCAGAAAATCGGCTATTCGGTAAAGCGCCCGCAAAGCGCGGCGGAGATCGCTGAGTTCATCGAGGCCGATCGCGTGCGATGGTCGGCGGTGGTAAAGGCCCGGAACATTTCACTGGACTAGTGGGGTGGATTTGACATTCGCTACCCATCTGGCCGCGGGTTCGTCAAGCGAATGTCAAATCCAAAACTCCACTAGAAACTTATATTTATTAGTGGTCCTTTTGATTCTAACATTCGCAAAAGCGACCGCTGCGAAGGGATGCGAATGTTAGAAGCGGACCACTGAAGCGATGATCGTAGAGACCAAATTGCGCGAAGGCGAAGTCGCCGTCGACATGCCCGTGGCCAGCGATGCCGGTCTCGTCTTCATCGGCCGTATCCGCACACCCTGGACATCGCGCGAGGAGACGCCGCGGCAGGGCAGCTATGATGGCCCGATCTGCCGGATTGAGATTTTCGAGCCGTGGGTGCCAGCGCTCAAGGGCGTCGATTTCTATGCGCATCTTGAGGTGATCTACTGGCTGCATCATTCGCCGCGCAATCTCGTGCTGCAAAGCCCGAAGAAAAACGGACAGACGCGCGGCACGTTTTCGCTGCGCTCACCGGTGCGGCCCAATCCGATCGGCACCTCGATCGTCAAGTTCGTCGGCATCGAAGGATCAAGCGTGCTCGTGCGCGGTCTCGACTGTCTCGACGAAACCCCGCTGATCGATCTCAAGCCCGACCGTTGCGAATTCTCGCCGCTCGCGGCGCAGAGGGGCGGGGATGTTGGGAGTGAGTGACGCCTGCTCGCCAAGTTCGTCATTGCGAGCCATCGGGTTGTGCGAATGCGCGTCCGATGACAGGTTCCGCGAAGCAATCCAGAGAAGTGACGAAAGCTGGATTGCTTCGTCGCTTTGCTCCTCGCAATGACGGGCCGATTTATTTCAACGCCGCGATGAGCTTTGCGGCGTTTGCTTCCAGCACCTTGCCGTCTTCCTTGCGGCT
>DATHPL010000084.1:0-6023 GCA_035483915.1 Bradyrhizobium sp. | reverse complement strand
GGCATTCGGCCAGGACTCCGACATGATCAAGTTCGGACCGAAGACGCAGCTGACCTCGATCATCGACAACTGGGCGCCCTACTACATCGCCCGCGTCAAGGCCGAACTCGACGGCAAGTGGGCGACGGACAACGACTGGGACGGCCTGAAGGCCAAGATGGTCGTGATGGCGGCCTACACCAACATGCCGGACGACGTGAAGAAGCTGGCGATGGATACCGAAGCCGCGATCGTGGCCGGCAAGCTCTATCCGTTCAAGTGCCCGATCGTCGATCAGGACGGCAAGACGGTTGAGTGCAAGGGCGGCGACCATCTCGACGACGGTCAGGTGCTCGGCATGAACTTCTACGTCAAGGGTATCGACGACAAGATTCCGGGCAAGTAAGCGCCCTAACTTTCCAAGCCAAAGGCCGGGCGGAAACGCCCGGCCTTTTTTCTTTTGCATCTTTTAGCTAACGCGCTTGGCCGCGCCAACGCTCTTTACCCGCTCCCTTTGCGGGAGATGGTATATCGAGTTCGCGGCACTATCGCTCGTCAGCCTGCCTGAAGGGCGCGCGCGGCCGCGCTGTGGCGGTGGATCAGATCGGCGACATCAAGCCCGGGAATGGCGCCGTCAATGACGGTCCACTTGCCCGCCACCATGACGCGATCGGCGCGATGTGCGCCGCACAGCACCAGTGCGGCAATCGGATCGCCGTGGCCGGAGAAGCGCAACTCGTCGAGCTTGAACAGCGCAAGGTCGGCGGCCTTGCCGACCGCGATCTCGCCAAGCTCGGGACGGCCGACACAGGCCGCCGAGCCCTTGGTGGCCCAGCGCAGCGCGTCCTTGTGGCTCACTCTGCCGACGCCATAGCGCGCACGTTGCAGCAGGAAGGCGGCGCGGACTTCCTGCATCAGATTGGACTCGTCGTTCGATGCCGAACCGTCGACGCCAAGCCCGATGCCGACGCCCGCCTCTTCCATCTCGCAGACCGGACAGCAGCCCGATGCCAGAATCTGATTGCTGCAGGCGCAGTGGCTGATGGTGGTTTTGGCCTTGCCGAGCCGTTTCATTTCGGAGGCGTTGAAGTGAATGCCGTGCGCCAGCCAGGTCCGCGCATTGAGCCAGCCGCAATCCTCGAGATAATCGAGCGGCCGACATTGATAGAGCTGTTCGCAGAACCGGTTTTCATCCTCGGTCTCTGCCAGATGGGTGTGCATGCGGACGTCGAGCTTTTCGGCCAGTTCCGCGGTCTTCTTCATCAGCGAGGTCGTCACCGAGAACGGCGAACAGGGCGCGAGCGCGATCTGCACCATCGCGGCTTCACCGCGCTGATGATATTTGCCGACGACGCGTTCGCTGTCGGCCAGGATGGTATCTTCGTCCTGCACCACGCTGTCAGGCGGCAGGCCGCCGTCGCGTTGCGACAGGTTCATCGACCCTCGTGTCAGGAGCGCGCGCAGGCCGAGGCGCTGCGCCACGGCAACCTCGATATCGACGGATTCCTCGAGCCCCGCCGGAAAGACATAATGATGATCCGTCGTGGTGGTGCAGCCGGAGAGCATCAGCTCCGACATCGCCACGGTGACGCCGAGTTCGAGCGCCTTGGGCGTCAGTCCCGCCCATACCGGATAGAGCGCCTGCAACCACGGGAACAGCTCGCGGTCCATCGCCGCCGGCACCGCCCGCGTCAGCGTCTGGTAAAAATGGTGATGGGTATTGATCAACCCCGGCAAGACCACATGCGCCGAGGCCTCGAACACCGCCGCGTCCGTCCCGGGCGTCGCGCCGGCCGGGACCAATTCGACGATCCGGCCGCCCTCCACGACGATACCGCCGTCGGCACCCTCGGCCAGAATGGCTTGCGGGTTCTTGATCCAGATCGCCTGCGGTTGCGCCATCGTTAACGCCTTTCCTCTTGAATCTTCCTTGCAATTCAAAGACCACGGCCGGGTTGGATTGGCGCTGGTTTTGCAAGACTTTTCCGGAATCTTGTTAGACTGTTACAGAAAGAGTGTTGGTGTTGAAAGCCTGCGGATGGACCTGAATACGATCACGGCGGTAGCGCGTCCGACGACGCGCTCCGAACTGCCCGCTTGGACGGCAGGCGATGCCTGGCTCGCGGGCGGCACCTGGCTATTTTCGGAACCGCAGGCCGACCTGCACCGCCTGATCGACCTGGCCGCGCTTGGGTGGCCGGGGCTGACCATCGACGCGAACGGGCTATCGATTGCGGCGACCTGCAGCGTTGCCGAACTCGATGCGATCGCCTGTCCGCCGGACTGGCTCGCCGCACCCCTGATCAATCAATGCTGCCGCGCCTTCCTCGCCTCGTTCAAAATCTGGAAGACCGCAACCGTCGGCGGCAATATCTGCATGTCGCTGCCGGCAGGACCGATGATCTCATTGACCTCGGCGCTCGGCGGCATCTGCACGATCTGGCAGCCGGACGGCGGTGAGCGAACCGTTGCTATGCTCGACTTCGTCACCGGCAACCGGACCAACGTGCTCAGGCCAGGCGAGCTGCTGCGGCAGGTCGACATTCCTCTCGCCGCGCTGAAACGCCGATCGGCCTTCCGTCAGATTTCACTGACGCCGGTCGGGCGTTCGGCGGCGCTCGTGATCGGCACCGTCGCCCAGGACGGCGCGGTCGCGCTGACGGTGACGGCGTCGACCAAACGACCGATCAGGCTTTCTTTCAGGAAAGTACCCGACGCCCCCGAACTGCGCGAGGCGATCCTGCAAGCCATTCCTGACGGCCTCTATCACGACGACGTTCACGGCAAGCCGTTCTGGCGCAAACACATGACGCTGCGACTGGCTTCTGAAATCCGCGACGAGCTTGCATGACATTCGAGATCAACGGCAAGAGTTTCGAACAGCAGCCCCGCGCCGGGCAATGCCTGCGCACGTTCCTGCGCGAGCTCGGTCATTTCGGTGTCAAGAAGGGCTGCGACGCCGGCGATTGCGGCGCCTGCACCGTGCTGCTCGACAACGAGCCGGTGCATAGCTGCCTGATTCCGGCGTTCCGTGCCGAAGGCCACACGGTGACCACCATCGAAGGCTTTGCCGGCGACGCCGCCATTCACCCGATGCAACAGGCCTTCCTGGATGCGCAGGGATTTCAATGCGGTTTCTGTACCGCGGGCATGATCCTGACCTGCGCGTCGCTGAACCAGGCGCAACGCGCCGATCTCGGCGCGGCGCTGAAGGGCAACATCTGCCGCTGCACCGGTTATCGCTCGATCGAGGACGCGCTCAACGGCAAGACCAACGTCGAAAAGGCCGACGCCGGCGATGCGTTCGGCCGTAGCCTGCCGGCGCCTGCGGGGCCGCTCGTGGTGCGTGGCGCAGAGCGTTACACCTTCGATACCGAGATCGAAGGCCTGCTCCACATCAAGATGCTTCGCTCGCCGCATCCGCACGCCAGGATCATTTCGATCGACAGGAGTGCTGCGCTCGCGGTGCCCGGCGTCCATACGATCCTGACTCATGAAGATGCGCCACGGAAATTGTTTTCGACCGCACGTCACGAGAAGGACTGGATGGACCCCGACGACACCCGCGTGCTCGACGACGTCGTGCGGTTCGTCGGACAAAAAGTCGCGGCAGTGGTGGCGACCAGCGAAGGCGCCGCCGAAGAAGGCTGCCGCCGTCTCAAGGTCACGTACGAAATACTGCAGCATGTGGTCGATCCGGCCAAAGCGATCGCCGCAGGCGCGCCGGTGATCCACGCCGGCAAGTCGAGGGAAAACCGTATCGCCAATGCGGAGCGCAATATCGCCGCCGAGACGCATGGCGAGTTTGGCGACGTCGCGGCCGCTTTGGCGGCCTCAGCCGTAACTTACGAAGGCACGTTCACCACGCAACGTGTGCAGCACGCCGCTTTGGAAACCCATGGCGGGATAGCTTTCGTCGATGCCGACGGCGTGCTCACGGTGCGCTCTTCGACCCAGGTGCCTTTCCTGACGCGGCGCACGCTCGCCAACCTGTTCGACCTTCCCGCAGAGAAGGTGCGTGTGTTCTGCAAGCGCGTCGGCGGCGGCTTCGGCGGCAAGCAGGAGATGTTCGTCGAGGATATTCTGGCGCTGGCCGCGCTGAAGACGGGACGGCCGGTCAAACTCGAACTGACGCGGGAAGAGCAATTCATTTCCACCTCGACGCGTCATCCGATGCGGGTCAACATCCAGGCCGGCGCCGACAAGAGCGGCAAGCTCACCGCGCTGAAGATCGACGTGCTCTCCAACACCGGCGCCTACGGTAATCACGCCGGCCCGGTGCTGTTTCACGCCGTCAGCGAATGCATCAGCGTCTATAATTGTCCGAACAAGAAGGTCGACGGGATCGCTGCCTATACCAACACGTTGCCGGCCGGCGCTTTCCGCGGTTATGGCCTGCCGCAGACGCAGTTTGCGGTGGAATCCACGATCGATGAACTGGCGAGGCAACTTGGCATCAGCCCATTCGAGATGCGACGGCGCAACGTCATCAAACCCGGCGACCCCATGCTGGCGCCGCCGGGCTCCGAATATCACGACGTGGAGTATGGCTCCTATGGGCTCGATCAATGCCTCGACCTGGTCGAGCGCGCCATGGCCGCGGATACACCGAGGCCGCAGTTGTCAGACGACTGGCTGATCGGCGACGGCATAGCGCTCACCATGATCGACACGGTGCCGCCGGCCGGCCACATCTCGGACTGCTATATCTCCTTGCGCGACGACGGCGGATTTGAGCTCACCGTCGGCACCGCCGAGTTCGGCAACGGCACCGCCACCGTGCACCGTCAGATCGCGGCGACGGCGCTCGCAACCACCGTCGACCAGATCTCCTTGAAACAATCCGATACCGCCAATGGCGGCCACGACACCGGTGCCTACGGTTCATCCGGCACGTTTGTCGCGGGGCTCGCCACCAAAGTGGCGGCGGAAAATCTCGCCGCGGAGATCAAGGCGTTTGCGGCGCGTGCGATGGGCACGAAACTGGCCGCCAGCGTGCTCGCCCACGATCAGCTCGTCTCGGGCAATACGCGGTTGCCGTTTGCGCAGATTGCCGAGGCGGCGCGCGCAAAAGGCGAAAGCCTTTCGGCTCACGGCAATTCGGGCGGTACGCCGCGTTCGGTCGCCTTCAACGTGCAGGGCTTTCGGATCGCGGTGAACAAGGGCAGCGGCGAATTGAAGATTCTTAAGAGCGTGCAGGCGGCGGATGCCGGCCGGGTCGCCAATCCCATGCAGTGCCGTGGTCAGGTCGAGGGCGGCGTCGCGCAATCGCTCGGCGCCGCGCTCTACGAAGAACTCCTGATCGACGACAGTGGAAGCATCGTCAATCCGCGCTTCCGCGACTACCACCTGCCATCCTTTGCCGATATCCCGCGCACCGAAGTCTACTTCGCCGATACGTTCGACACGATCGGGCCGATGGGCGCGAAATCAATGAGCGAGAGCCCGTATAATCCCGTGGCGCCCGCGATGGGCAATGCGATCGCCAACGCCACCGGCATCCGCTTCACCTCGACGCCGTTCAAGCCTGACCGGCTGTTTCCGGCACTGAAGGAAAAGTTCGGAAACTGAGCCGCGCCCCGAGCACTGCCATGCGGCGGCGCGAGAGGGGCATCTGGCACAGGGCTTGAATTGCTGCAATCATGTGACAGCGGCCGGGCGCGCTTGGCGTCCGTTGGGGGGAAATAGCCATGAGCACCGAGATTCATCCTGTCGACGAAGTCCTGCCGGTCCCGCGGCTGTTGGCGCTGGGGCTGCAACATGTACTGGTGATGTATACTGGCGCGGTCGCGGTTCCCCTGATCATCGGCGGAGCGCTGAAACTGCCGCTGGAAGACGTCGCTTACCTCATCAGCGCCGATCTGTTTGCCTGCGGCCTCGCCACTTTGGTGCAGTGCATCGGGTTTCCGGGTGTCGGTATCCGGCTGCCCGTGATGATGGGCGTGACCTTCGCCTCCGTCGGCCCGATGCTGTCGATGGCTTTAAATCCCGAAATCGGACTGCTCGGCATCTACGGCTCGGTCATCGCTGCCGGAATCTTCGGC
>DATHPL010000083.1:0-8132 GCA_035483915.1 Bradyrhizobium sp. | reverse complement strand
AGCCCATAGCGGGCGGCCTTTTCGCGGTCGATCTTGATGTTGAGATTGGGCTGCCCGAGCAGATGGAAGATTCCGAGATCGGCGACGCCGCGGATCTTCGCCATCTCGTCCATCACCTGGGTCGCGAACTTCTCGAGCACTTCGAGATTGGGGCCGATCACCTTCACGGAATTGGCGCCCTTGACGCCCGAGAGCGCCTCCTCGACGTTGTCCTGGATATATTGCGAGAAGTTGAAGCCGATACCCGGCAATTCGTCGGCGAATTCCTGCTGCAGCTCTTCCGTCAGCTTTTCCTTGGTCAGGTTGGGCGGCCACTCGTCGAACGGCTTGAGCGGCGCGAACAGTTCGACGTTGGAGAATGGCGAAGCGTCGCTGCCGTTGTCGGGGCGGCCGTGCTGCGAGACCACGGTGACCACTTCAGGGTGGCGCAACAATATCTCGCGCATCTTGCCGGTGACGGCGGTGCCGGCATCGAGGGACATCGTCGATGGCATCGCGGCGCGGATCCAGAAATTGCCTTCTTCCAGCGCCGGCAAGAACTCGCTGCCGAGGCGGGAGGCCGCGAGCACGCTCAAGCCCAGAAAGACGATGCCGACCGTCACCGAAACCTTGAGATTGTTGAGCGACCAGCGCAGCACCGGCGTATAGCTCTTGCGGAGCATCCGCACGATAACGGTCTCGGTCTCCTCGATGTGCTTGGGCAGCAACAGCGAGGCGAGGACCGGCGTCACCGTGAAGGTGGCGAGCAGCGCGCCGGCGAGCGCATAGCCGTAGGTTCGCGCCATCGGTCCGAAGATCTGGCCCTCGACCCCTTGCATCGTAAACAGCGGCACGAAGGCGGTGACGGTGATCGCAGCGGTGAAGAACACGGCCTTGTCGACCTGGAGCGCGCTAACGAAGATCATGCGCAGCCGCTCGGTCCACTTCGGAGCGCCGGAGGTCTGATTATGTGAGGACGTGGGATCGTCGCCCCAATATCCCTCTGAGAGATGCTGAAGCAACGTCTGCCGGCTTTCAGGCGAGGACTGAAAATTCCGGTAGATATTTTCCATCATGATCACGGCGGAATCGACAATGATGCCGAAATCGACCGCGCCGAGCGACAGCAGGTTGGCGTCTTCGCCCTGCAGCACCAGAATGATGATGGCGAAAAACAGCGCGAACGGAATGTTGGCGCTGACGATGATGGCGCTGCGCAGATCGCCGAGAAACACCCACTGAATGATGAAAACCAGCAAGCAGCCGAAGATCAGGTTGTGCAGCACCGTGTGCGTGGTGATCCCGACCAGCGAGCTTCGATCGTAGTAGGGAACGATCTTGACGCCCGGCGGCAGGCTGCCGTCGCTGTTGAGCTTTACGACCTCGGCCTGGACTTTCGGAATGATGTCGTTGGTGTGCTGGGTTCGTCCCATCACCACGATGGCGGTGGCGACGTCGTCATCGTGATCTCTGCCGCCAATGCCGAGCCGCGGCACAAAACCGACGGAGACGCTGGCGATGTCCTTGACCTGGATCGGCAGGCCGTTCACCTGGGTCAGGACGACGTTCTCGATGTCCTTGACCTTGTAGCCCTTGGTGACGTCGTCGGCGCCGCCGCTATCGACGAGTCCGACGCCGCGGATGTTGACCGATTGCTGCCCGATCGTGATCTCACGCCCGCCGACATTGATGTTGGCATTGCCGAGCGCGGTGACGAGCTGGGGGATCGTGATGTTGTAGGCTTCCAGCTTCTGCAAATCGGCATCGACATTGAACTGCTTGGTCGTGCCGCCCCATGCGTTGATCTGCACCACGCCCGGAATCGTCAGGAAGCGCCGGGCCACGACGTAATCCTGCAACGTGCGCAGATTGGTCAGGCCGAAATGCGGGGGACCGACGACCTGATAGCGATAGATTTCGCCGACCAGACTCGATTGCTGGATTTGCGCGACCTGGTTGCCCGGCAGGTTGACGTTCTGCTGCAAACTGATCGAGGCCTGGGTCAGCGCGAAGTAGAAGTCGGTGCCGTATCTGAACGTCACGCGGACGAACGCCAGGCCATAGAACGAGGTCGAGCGGATGTTGACCACGCCCGGCGTCGGATAAAGGCCGACTTCCATCGGGATCGTGTAGTATTTTTCCATTTCCTCGGCGGAAAGACCCGCAGCCTGCGCGGTGATCTCCAGGATGACCGGGGCCGGATTGGGATAGGCTTCGATGTTCAGCTTTGAAAACGCGACGAG
The DNA here is from genome assembly GCA_035483915.1 of Bradyrhizobium sp. GTDB lineage: Bacteria > Pseudomonadota > Alphaproteobacteria > Rhizobiales > Xanthobacteraceae > Bradyrhizobium. The sequence goes on along the minus strand of DATHPL010000083.1, from coordinate 5,910 downwards.
GCCCGCGGCGCAAAACACCACAAGACCCAGCACGATGATCGCGCTGCGCGTCAGGCCGAACTCGAGCAGGGACTTAATCAACTGATACCGCCATGTACGCTGGGATTAAACCGATCGCGTCTTGCTTAACCGGCATCGCCCAACAAGAGCTTGTTGCTCAGGAACACCGCGCCATCCATGACGACGGTTTCGCCGGGCGTGAGTCCTGTCAAAATCTGTGTCCAGCCACCCTGCTGCAATCCGGTCTTCACCGTTCGCTTGATGAAATGGCGGTTGTCCTTGGTGGCCCACACCGACATCGTGCCGTCGCCTTCCCGCACCACGCCCTCGGCCGGCACCGCCAGCGAGCTGACGGGATCGCCGACATGAATGACGAAGCTTGCGAACATTCCCGAGCGCAGCAGATGCTCGGGATCGTCGATCTCGGAACGCACCAGTTGCCGGTGGGTATTGGGATCGATCATTGCTCCCAGCGCCGTCACGTGGCCGGTGAAGATCTTGCCCGGATAAGCAGGAACCGTGACCTGGACCTGTTGCCCGAGCTTGTAGGCCGGCGCATCGGTCTCGATGACGTTGGCGAGCATCCACATCGTCGAGAGATCGGCGACCGTGAAGGGCGCCGGCGCGGCACCTGGCTGCGTCAGGAAGCCGGGCGCCGCGTTACGGGCGACGACGCGGCCCGCGATCGGGCTCGGCACCACGAGTGTGGAATCGACCTTGCGGTCGACCAGGATCTGCTCGATCTCCGCGTCGGCCTTGCCGAAGATACGAACCGCATCCTTGGCGGCCTTGAAGTTGCCTTCCGCGGTCTGCTGATCGGACGTCGACTGGTCCACATCCTTTTGCGCGCTGCCACCCGCCTTGAGGAGGTTGAGAGCGCGCGCAAGCACCCGCTTTTGCAGTTCGAGAACGCCGGCGGAGGCCAGCAACGTCGATTCCGCCTGAAGCAGATCGGGGCTGTCGATCGTGAACAGCGCGTCGCCGGCCTTAACTTCGTCGCCGATGTTGTAGAAGGCTTTGAGAATTTTGCCCTGATATTGCGAAAATACCTGAACGAGAAGATTCTCGTTGAAGTCGATGGTGCCGACCGCCGTTTTCAAAAGCGCGAAGTCGCGGGCGGTGATGGCTCCGACCTTGAGCGAAGCCGCCTGCTTTTCCGTCAGGTCGACGGCCTGGTCGTCGCTGGCGGCTGGCCGGACGGGTTCGGTCGAGGCAACGCGTTCCTTGCTGCCGGATTGCCCGTCAGCCAGTCCGATGAAGCCCCGGCCCCACAGCAACGCGGCGCCGCCGATAACAATCACGGCGAGCAGAATCGCACGGGATCTCGACAGCTTTCCGAAAGCACTCACGCCAAAGTCCCCAAAATCGCCACCCGTTTTTAGAATGCTGTGTGACAGCATCCTTGTGATGCTGTGTGACAGCACCTTATCAATGCTGCATTACAGCATCGCGCTTACACTAGCCTTACGCGTTGTTCGAATTGAACAATTGTTTTAAGACGGTTTCATATAATAAAAATAGCCAGAACAACGAGATAACAGCAGATTTGCTCAGATATTCTTCGCTTGCGTGGCCCCTGGGCAAGCAATTGCCAAAGATGTCAACAGTCAAAGATGCGGACCTCTCGGCTCTGCCTGCCGGAGTGCCTGTTTTGCTCTGTGCCGCCCGCGGACCCCTGGCAATTGGTGCGACCGGCGGAAACCGATTCTCGCGATTCAGATGTGAATGAGCATATCCGCCGCGCCGATAATCGCGAAGTTCTTGTTGGGCGCGATCCCGGGATTGAATGCAAATGCATCTAGCGACCTGTCATCTGGAAACCTCGGGCCGGATTTCGGTTTGGAGCGAGAATTCAGTGCTGCCAGCCAAGCGCGTGATCCAGACATCGCATTCGAATGGCTAATTCGCTGCCGGGGCGCGCCAGATCGGAGACTTCGGTCCGCCGTAGTAGCGCATCGGGCCGAGCCCGGACTGATGCTCCGGTGAGACTGACGGAGCGGCCGCCAGCCGCTGGCTGCGAGCCGCCGCTTGACGCGGCTGATCTGAGTCGCGTTCGCCGGCCTCCGCCGCGCCCTCGCAGCAGATTCCGCAAACAAGAACCGCAGCAAGCAGCGCGATCGCGCCAAGCCGCACGCTTCCCGCGGCCATTCGATACATCTCAAGCCCCCAACCTTGTCCTCGCGCAGAATGAATTCGGCATGCCACTCCGAAAAGATCAGCCCCGGCGCCACATCAGCATTCCGCAACGGCGCAGCGCCGCGAATCCATTCGCGCTCGGGTTGATCTTTCATGACGGGAGCGATGAAATCGATGCGGCCTGTCGCGCCGTTTCATTAAAAAAAGATATCTGTTTTTTCGATTCAAGCGCGGTTTGCGCAACGATGCGTCAGTTGCCCCGCGGCGTGCCGCGATGGTCGGCAACCCGATCGCGATCGGTTATCTCGGCGCAATATGGCCGCTGGTTGTGCCAAACAGCGCGGTGTCGCGCAGCCGCGTTCGAAATATATATCTTTTATATCTCTTCGAGGGACAAACGGCATAGATTTTATACGCCGATATGAAGAATGCTGCACCTGCTGGGTAGTTGGCGACATCGGAGCAAGGATTGATCTGAGGACGGTGGAACATCGGGAGGTACACCTTGAGATTGTTTGACCTCGCGAGCTGATTTTTTTCGCCGTCACTATCATTCACTGCCGGGGCACGATTTTTGCTGCGGTCTTTAGTCTAAGGCTTCATTTGAGCTTACGGCTCCTTTGAGCTTGGGCTTTGGGCCAAGGCGACGATCGACCGATGTTCACCTCTACAGAGGCATGCGCTTTTGCATTCACCACTGCCGATCACATCGAAGCTTGCCAAGCCCGGGCTTTCCAACGGCCGGCATCAAGACGTTGCGCCGGCGTCGACCCTGGCTCCGAAAAGCTTCCTGCAAACGGACGTCGTTCCCCTATTGCTGTCGTTCGGCGGCGTCAGCCTGGTCACGGCAGTGTTGTTGCTGCTGGAACAGGCCGCAGCCAGCAGCCTCGTTCCGATCGCCTATCTCGTTCCCGTTATCATCGCCGCCACCCGATGGGGAATCTGGCCGGCGACGCTCGCCTCCATCGCCAGCATGGCGGAAGCTGATTTCTTTTTCTTCCCGCCCATCTTCAGTTTCCAGGTTGAGGATCCGCAGGAAGTTATCGACCTGTTGCTGTTCCTCGTGGTGGCGCTCGTCAGCAGCAATCTCGCCTCCCGCCTGCGCCAGGAGACCGAGACGCTGCGTCAGCGCGAACGGGACATTCACAATCTCTACGATTTCTCGCGGCGTCTTGCCGCTTGTTTCACCGTCTCGGAACTGGTCTCGGCGATCGAGAACTACCTGTCGCAAACGCTCGGCCAACCGGCGGTCTTCTTCGCGGCGAAAACCGACGCTCAGCTCGAGCCGCCGAGATCCGGCCCGGTACCGAAGGTGGTGAAAGAACGTGCCGTCTTGGCCATCGCCGCGGCCGACCGATCGGCTCGCTCCGTGGTCGACGCTTCGACGCAGGACGCCTGGCTATTGAGGATGGTGAGTTCGGAAACCGCGATCCTTGGAGTTGTCGCGATCAATATTGGCGTCGGTTCAACAGAAACGCTGGAGAACAGGACACGCCGCGTGGAGGCGATCATCGAGGAAGTATCGCTGACGTTGCAGCGGATCGACATCGAGAAGGCGATGGAAGACGCCCGCCTCCGCCTGCAAGCCCAGCTATTGAGAGACGCCTTTCACGGCACGCTGTCGCATGAATTGCGCACGCCGCTCGCGACGATCCGCGGCTCGGCCAGCGTACTCGATTCCATTCCGCTCATTCAAAAGGACACCCGCGCCCGCTCGCTGGTGGAAGCCATATCCGACGAGGTTACCGAGCTCGACCGTTTCATCCAGAACCTTCTCAACGCCACACGCGTCACCGCCGGCGGCGTGACCCCGCATCTCGAATGGGCCGATCCCAGAGACATCGTCAACGCCGCGATCAAGGTGCGCTCGCGCCGGCTCTCGGCCCACACCATCGAAACCGAATTCGCCGACGACCTGCCGCTGGTCCATGTCGATTCCGGTTTGATCGAAGAATCCTGCGGCCAGCTGCTCGAAAACGCCGCCAAATATTCTCCCTCAGGTTCAACGATCCTGGTCAGCGTCAAAAGCAGGCACGACGACATCATCCTGTCGATTTCCGATCAGGGCGTCGGCATCACCGCCGACGAGCGGCCCCAGCTCGGCCGCCGCCTGTTCCGCAGCCAGCGCCACCAGGCGACAATTCCGGGATCGGGCCTTGGCTTCTGGATTGCATCCATTTTTGTCGGAGCCAACGGCGGTAGCATCGACATCGCCAGTCCAGGACAGGGGCTGGGCACAACCGCAACCATCACGCTGCCCGGCTCAGCGGCGAAACCATCCGGGATCACGGTGGCATCCGATGAATAGGCCCGCCAACAATGTGCTGCTGATCGAGGACGAGCCCAAGATAAGGCGCTTCCTGCGTGCAGGCTTCGAATTGCAGGGCTATTCGGTGATCGAGGCGGAGAACGCCACCGACGGCCTGAAAGCGGCGACCTTCAGCGCCCCGGACCTCATCATCCTCGATCTAAACCTGCCGGATCTTCACGGCGCCGAAGTGCTTGAGCGGATCCGCTCGTGGTCGAATGTCCCGGTCATCATCCTGTCGATCGTCTCGGGCGAAGACGAGAAGGTCCGGCTGCTGCAGGCCGGCGCGGACGACTATGTGGTCAAGCCGTTCGGCATGGCGGAGCTGCTGGCGCGAAGCGAGGCGGCGCTTCGCCGGTATTTCAAGAGCGCAACCGAAAATCCGGTCGTGGTGGCGGGCCCCCTCTCGGTCGACCTCGTGACCCGGACGGTGTCGTTGAACAAGAATCCGATCCGGCTGACCCGGAAGGAGTATCGCCTGCTTCATATCCTGGCCACTCATGTCGGGCTTGTGGTGACGCACGACCAGCTATTGAAGGACATCTGGAGCGGCAATCAGCGGGACAACATCCAGTACCTGCGCATCCTCGTGCGCAAATTGCGTCAGAAAATCGAAAGCGACCCCAATCGTCCGCGTCTTCTCGTCACCGAATCCGGCGTCGGCTACCGTCTTCAGGCCCGCTTCGAAGACATCGCGGCCGACTGATTTGGCCGGCCCCCCGGGTCGCGCCGCGGCACCATTGCCGAATGAAAATATAAAAATAATATATTTTTGAAGCCGGAACGCTTAATCTTGCGTCTTGCACGGAAAATGGGGGCGCGGGGGCGTTGCACTTTCTGGTCGAGCACTTTTCCTTTTTTGGCTTCGAGGGCCAATACTGGATGATCATTGTTCTTGCGATCGTCGCAGGTTTTGCCGTTCTCGTTCTCGGCGCCCGCCACCGGAACTGATTTTTTGGGATCACGTAAGCATCCGGTAACTTGATTTTGTCGTGCACCGCACGCAATCTCTTTCCGTACCATCGCTGGTCCCATCACCGAACAAGCCGACTGGAATGACCATGAAGTCTGTTATTGCTGCGGCAATCGTGATCGCGGGCGCGACATTGGCTAGTGCCGCCGCGCATGCGCAAGGGGCAAGAGAGACGTTACGCCCTTGCACCGCGCGCGTGGTTTATTCCGAAGAGTTGCCGTTTGCACCGATCGATAGCTGGCTCGTCAAGGTGACGCTCGAAATCACGCCGCAAAACGGGGCCCCCTACACCACGACGTTGCACGACCGGATGCCATGGCAGGGCCCGCCGCCGCGGCGTGGACAGGCGTTTCGCCTGTGGTGTGATCCGGCCAATCCGGGCCATCTGCAGCTTGCGTCCGGTGCGGTCATCAAGTCCGCATTCTGATCGAGACGCTCCGTTTCGTTAAAGCTCGCGTCGCGCGCACAATGGCTACGGCCGATGACTGCGCCC
>DATHPL010000082.1:0-18515 GCA_035483915.1 Bradyrhizobium sp. | reverse complement strand
CCCGGCGAAGCCTTTGGCTTGGCCTGCCCCGGATAAAACTTCGGTGGCTTGCGCTTTCGATTGAGGGAATCGAAGCCGGCATCCGCCGCGCCGCTCGCGGCCGGCAAGCCGTATTTCGGAATATTGCCGATCCGCGAGGGCGCGGGCTGGTTCTGCTCGTTGCGCTGCCCGTCGGCGGTAGGGTCGGCCGGATTATCGCTCACGTTCTCGCTGGTTTTGCGGAGAAACGAATCCTGCGGTGCGAGGAAGCCGTCGCGGGCGGGCCGCAGAAGGTCAGAGGTGAGGGTTTGGGCGTGAAGAGGGGATGCGATCGTGATCATCGCGAAAAACGGACCAAAGCATGGCAATGCGGCACGCAACAGGGTCACGCGCTTGCGACGGCCGGTGGCTGGCGCCGACATCACGACTAAAATACCTCAGTGAATTCATACGCATGACAACCCCGCCCCCGAGTGGCCTTGGCGGCCGGTTCGGAAAACGTCGTTAACGGAGTTAAAACAATTATGGTTAATGAGGCGTTGAGAGCGGCCCATTGCGTCGCTTTCCGGGCCGGTGGCGTGCTAGGAAGGCCGTCTTGTTTTGTGAGCCCCTTTCGGAACCACGCATGCCTGCTTCGAAACCGCTGATGGCCAATCCAACCGGCACCGATCCTATCAACGCCGCCGTCCAATCGGCCTTACGGACCCTGGAGGCCGAAGGCAGCGGCATCGCCGCCATCGAAGCGGCGCTGCGATCCGATCTCGGGGAAACCTTTGCGCGGGCGACCGATCTCATTCGGCAAGCCAAAGGCCGCGTCATTGTCACCGGGCTCGGGAAATCCGGCCATATCGCCCGCAAGATCGCGGCGACATTCGCCTCCACTGGCACACCGGCGTTCTTCGTGCACGCTGCGGAAGCCGGCCACGGCGATCTCGGCATGATCACGACCGATGACGTCGTCCTGGCGCTGTCGTGGTCCGGCGAGCAGGCCGAGATGAAGGCGCTGATCACCTATGCGAAACGTTTCAAGATCGCGCTGATCGCAATGACGGCCGAGGGCGACTCCACCCTGAGCCAGGCCGCCGACGTCGCGCTGACGCTGCCAAAGGCGCGCGAGGCCTGTCCGCATAATCTCGCGCCCACCACCTCCTCGCTGATGCTGCTCGCGCTCGGCGATGCGCTGGCGATCGCGCTGCTCGAAGGCCGCGGCTTCACCTCGGTCGATTTCAGCGTGCTGCATCCCGGCGGCAAGCTTGGCGCCATGCTGAAGCACATCGGCGACATCATGCACACGGGAGCTGCCGTGCCGCTGAAGCCGCTCGGCACCAGCATGTCGGAAGCCCTCGTCGAAATGACCTCGAAAGGTTTTGGCTGCGTCGGCATCGTGGATGCGCGTGGCGCGGTTGCCGGTATCGTCACCGACGGCGACTTGCGCCGTCACATGCGGCCCGACCTGATGACGGCGCTGGTCGACGACGTCATGACGAAAAATCCAAAGACGATCCGCGGCAATTTATTGGCCAGCGAAGCGCTCGAAATCCTCAACGCATCGAAGATCACCGCCTTGATCGTGACCGAGGCCAACAAGCCGGTCGGCATCGTGCATCTGCACGATCTGCTTCGTGCGGGTGTGGTATAAGCGGGTTACTTCACCTCGCCCCGCTTGCGGGGAGAGGTCGGCGCGAAGCGCCGGGTGAGGGGGCTCTCCACGAGACCAATTCTCACCGTCGCTGAGGAGATTCCCCCTCACCCCAACCCTCTCAGCGCGAGCACCGCTCGTCGCGACCCCGCAAGCGGGGCGAGGGAGCTCACTTCGGAAACCGCTCCGCCTTTTCCTCCAGCGGCAGGCGAAGCCCGTTCGCCAGATACGACACGGTCCGATAAAATCCGCAGAGCAGGATGATCTCGAAGATCTTCGCCTCATCGTAATGCGATGACAGGGCAGAGAACTCGCCGTCGGTCAGCGTCGCCCACGCATGCAAGGCGTCGACAGCGGCAATGAGCGCCCGTTCGGACGCCGACCAGCACGGCGCATCGGCGCCTTCGTGCACGGTGGCGCGAACCTCTTCCTCGGTCAGACCGGCGGCTTGCGCGAAGGTCGTTACATGCACGCCCCACTCGTACTCGCAGCCCGTCAGCGCGCAAGTGCGGTCGATGACGATCTCGCGTTCCCGCAGCGTGAGCGGACCGCGATCGAGGAGGCTCCCGGCGCGGAATTTCTCCCAGGCGCGCGGGCTGGACGCCATCACGCGGAACAGCATCAACGGCGGCGCGCCGCGCATGATGCGGTCGAACTGGCTCTGGATTTCAGCCTCATAGGGCGGCTCGAGCGGAGCGATACGCGACATGTGCAAACTCCCTTTGCTACACTATCAGTAGCATGCTACATTATTTGTAGCGAAGCAAGAGACCGGAAATGCCAAAACGCCGCCCAATTCCCGCGAAAACCGCCGGCCAACGCCGCGTGCGCGGCTCGCGCACGGGGCGGCCGATCATGGTGCTGCTCGATCTGTTCGGGCGGCGCTGGAGTTTGCGGATCCTGTGGGAGCTGCGGGAGCAATCAATGACGTCGCGGGCGCTGCGCGCGGCCTGCGACGAGGCGTCGCCGACGGTGCTCCAGGCTCGCCTGACGGAACTGCGTGACGCCGGCTTTATCGAACTGATCCCGGCAAGCGGCTACGGCCTGACGCCATCTGGACGGGAATTGCTGGAAACCCTTCTGCCGCTTCATCGCTTCGCCGAGCGCTGGAGCAAACGCGGAGCGAGCTAACTCTGCTCCCTCTCCCGTTCTTACGCGGTCGCGACGAGCGGTGCTCGCGCTGAGAGGGTTGGGGTGAGGGGCTCAATTGAGCTATCGAGTTCGCCGTAAGTCCCCCTCACCCGTATCGCATCTGACGATGCGATACGATCTCTCCCCGCAAGCGGGGCGAGGTGAAGAGAATCAAACCGCCGCCACCGTCAGGCTGGCGCCATCGGCTTGCACGATTCTGACCCGGCTGCCGGCCGGCGCATCGGGGCCGGCCACCCGCCAGATCGTGTCGTCGATCCGCACGGTTCCGGCGCCGTCAACGATCGGCTTTTCCAGCGTGAACACGCGCCCCACCAGCGCGTCTGCGCGCTTGTTGAGGAACGGGCTATTAGCGCTGCCGGCCGCATGGCTGCGCGCCAAACGCCGCCACACCGGCACCGCGGCGGCGGCGAAGACGGCGAACATCAAGATCTGGACCTGCCAGGATGGATGGAACGCGAACGACAGCAGCCCGACCAGTAACGCCGCCAGTCCGAGCCAGAACAGGAAGACGCCGGGCGCGATCAACTCCAGCGCCATCAAGATGACGCTGAAGATCAGCCAGTTCCAGGTGCCGAGCGTTACGAACATTTCGTCCATGGCCGTCCCCTTAACCGCTTTTACCCGACCGGCGGCATCGGCGGCGGATTGCCTGATGTCGGCACCGAACCGCGGCGGGCGGCTGCCTGCGCCGATAGCGCGCTCTCGCCGAAGGTCGCTTTGGCAATCTCACCGATACCGGCGAGCGATCCCAAGATACTCATCGCCTCCACGGGCAGCATGATGATCTTCTGGTTCGGCGAATCCGCCAATTGCCCGAACGCCTTGATGTATTTGTCGGCGATAAAATAGTTCAGCGCGGCGACGTCGCCCTTGGCAATGGCTTCAGAGACCATTTGCGTCGCCTTGGCTTCGGCCTCGGCAGAGCGCTCACGCGCCTCGGCGTCGCGGAACGCGGCCTCCTTGCGGCCCTCGGCCTGCAGGATCTGACCCTGCTTGGCTCCTTCTGCGCGCAGGATTTCAGACTGACGCTGACCTTCGGCCTGCAAGATATCGGCGCGCTTGACGCGTTCGGCCTTCATCTGCCGGCCCATCGCCTCGACCAGATCGGCAGGCGGCACGATGTCCTTGATCTCGATGCGATTGACTTTGAGCCCCCAGGGCGAGACCGCCGCATCAACGACGCGCAGCAGGCGTTCGTTGATCTCGTCGCGATGCGACAAAACCTGATCCAGGTCCATCGAGCCCATCACCGAACGGATGTTGGTCATCGTCAGCACGATGATCGCCTGTTCGAGGTTGGAGACTTCGTAACTTGCTTTCGCCGCATCGAACACTTGGAAGAACGCCACACCGTCGGCCGTCACCGTGGCGTTGTCCTTGGTGATCACCTCCTGCTCGGGAATGTTGATCACCTGCTCCATCATGTTCATCTTGCGGCCGATCCGGTCGAAATAGGGAACGATGATGTTTAGTCCGGGCGACAAAATACGGGTGAACTTGCCGAAACGTTCGACGGTCCAGTTATAACCTTGCCCCACTGTCTTGACGCCGGCGAACAGCGTGAGAACCACCAGAAGGACGAGCGCGATGGCGAAGATGTCGAAACCGGTCATACAAGTCTCCCTCGGGCGGAGTGCCCCTCAAAGCGCGAGAAGCCATCCTACAACGGTATCATTGCAGAACGGCAAAACCCTTTACTTGATTTGGTCGCCGTCGCCTGCGGCAGGGTTCGGCTAGGAGAACACGAGGGGTCAAATCCAGCCCTGAAGCTCGCGCAGCACAAGATGGCGGATCATGTCCATGCCGCCCTCGCTGTCGTTCAGGCAGGGAATGAAGGAAAATTGCTCGCCGCCATTGTGTTGAAAGATTTCGGCATTTTCCTGCGCAATTTCTTCCAGCGTTTCCAGGCAATCGGCCGAAAAGCCGGGCGTAACGACGGCAACGCGCCGCACACCGTCTTTGGCCAGTTTCTCCATGGTCTTGTCGGTATAGGGCTGAAGCCACGCGTCGAAGCCAAAACGCGACTGAAAGGTCAGAAGCAGTTTAGACGGATCGAGGCCGAGGCGCTTGCGAAGCGCGTCCGTCGTCGCCGTGCACTGGCGCGCATAGGGATCACCCTTGTCGACATATATTTGCGGCATGCCGTGAAACGACGCCACAATCACTTCAGGCTGAAACGAAAGTCCCGAAAGATGCGTTTCGATCGACACCGCAAGCGCCTCGATGTAGCTGGGGTCGTCGTAATAAGGCGGCGCCACCCGCAGCGTCGGCTGGGCGCGCATTTCAGCGAGCACGCGAAACACCTCGTCGCAAACGGTGGCCGACGTGGCCGCTGAATATTGCGGATAGAGTGGCACGACCAGCAGGCGATCGCAGCCCTGCGCGGTCAGCGCATTGATCCGTGAAGCGATCGAGGGATTGCCATAGCGCATCGCCCAATCGACCACGATGTGGTCGTGGTCAGAAATGCCCAAAGCCAATTTCTCGGCCTGCGCGCGCGTAATCGTCTTGAGCGGCGACTCGTTCTTCTCGAGGTTCCAGATCTTGCGGTAATCGCGGGCCTTACGGCGGGGACGCGTGCGCAGAATGATACCATTAAGCGCCAGCTTCCAGAACAAACCCTGGTTTTCGATCACGCGGGGATCGGACAGAAATTCCTTGAGATAAACCCGGACGCCGGGCGTATCCGCCGTATCGGGCGTGCCGAGATTGACCAAGAGAACCCCGACACGCTGCGGCGCGATGCCGCCAGCCAGCTTTGAAGGATCGATCGGAGAGACCTCGCTCATGGGCGCTGGCTTCGCGCGCCGGGCCATCCTTGTCAAGATAACGGCAGGTTCGGTAGTCTTCAGGCGTCGCGCGTCGGAGGAATTATGACAGTCGCCGAATGGTGCATTTTCGCGAGCCTGATGCTCGCTCTCCTGAGCATTGCCTCGGTAAAATGGTTCCGTTTTGGCCGTTTCGACAATTCCAAGCCGCGCGATCCGGCCTTCTATGAAGATCCGATTGCCACCCGCGCGCTCGGCGCACACCAGAACGGGATCGAGGCTTTTCCGTTCTTCGCCGCGGCCGTCCTGCTCGCGGAATTCCGCGCCTGCCCGCAAAACCTGATCAACGAACTCGCCATTCTGTTTGTGATCGTACGGATTGCCTATGTATTCACCTACATCGGCAACCGGCCGACGCTCCGCTCGATCCTGTGGAGCATCGGCTTTGCCATCAATATCGCGATCTTCTTCCTGCCGGCGCTGCGAAAATTCCTGCCGCTATAGAATCGACTGAAGGCACGTCAGCGGCTCGGCGAAGAGATAGCCGGTCAACAGGCCAACGCCGAACAACAGCACCAGCCCCGCGGCGGCAAATTCAATGCCGCGCATGATCAGCGCGCCGCTGCCGTCGCTCGCCCCGCTCAAACGCCGCGCGATGCCTCCGGCCGATACTGCCAACACGGCAATTGCTGCGACCGTGATCGCGGTGCCGATCCCCATCGCGAAGGTTGCGGCAATGCCGGCCCAGAACAGGCCCTGCGCCAGCGCGAACACCAGCACCAGAATAGCCCCCGAGCACGGCCGCAAGCCCACCGCGAAAATCGCACCAAGTCCGCGCCGCCAACCGCCGGGACCGGCGAGTTCGCTCGGCAACGGGCCATGCGAATGCCCGCAATGCTCGTCATGGACATGGCCGGTATGGTCGTGATCGTGGGCGTGAGCGTGCCCGTGATCATCATGCGAATGATCGTGATGAGCATCAAAATGTGAGTGCTGATGGTGCGCATGACTTGCATGATCATGACCTGCATGATCGTGCCTCACATGACCGTGGGACACTGAGACCGACGCCAGCGCCAATGCGGGGGCCGGCGGGTGAACCTGCAACGCCCGGATGAAGTTCGCGCCCTTGGTCCAGACCAGGCGGGCCCCAAATGCCGCGATCAGCCCATAGCTTGCGATCGCGATCACCTTCTCCGCCCCGCACATGGTTTTCGCGGTGATGTTGAGCAGCCACGCACCGATCGCGACGATCAGGATGGCGACCAGCGACTGCAACATGGCAGAGACGAAGGCGAGCGCGATGCCGCGGCGCGCGGTTTCCCGGTTAGCGACGAGATAGGACGAGATCACCGCCTTGCCGTGGCCGGGGCCGGCGGCGTGAAAAATCCCGTAAGCGAACGAGATCGCAAGCAGCGCCCAAACCGCACTGCCGTCGGTCTTGGCAGCCCGGATGGTGGACGACATTTCGCGATAAAATTCCGACTGCTTGGCCAGCAGCCATCCGATAATTCCACCGGCCTGCTCGTTCATCGGCGGACGCGCGCCGCCGAACGGCGTCTGCGCCGCCAGCACATGTACTATGCCGTCGATCGCCAGTACCGCCGTCACGGCCAGCGCGCCGAGCGCGAGTGTTCGATAAAGCTGTCGCCTCATGGACATGTCACCGTGATCTTGTTGGCGAACATCGCGCCAAAATTGACGTTGCCGCCGTCGGTAAAATTCTGCTCGCCCAGCGCCTGCGCACTGGCCGCGCCGTCATTCGGCCGCTGGAAGTCGAATTTGCAGGCCTCGGGCGCGCCGACCAGCCGTATCGGATCCTTGTCGGCGAGCTTGAAGTCGACGAAGAAAGTCGGATCGAACACTTCGAGCGCGAGGACCTTAGGTCTAACCGGCGTCTTCAGCGGCAAGGTGAAATGCAGCACCAGCAAGCCGCCTTTGTATTCAAGGAAGTAATCGACCGGCTCCTCGAATTTCTGCTTCTTGCCGTCGGCCTTGGCAAAGGTGAAGAAGCCGAATTCCTTCAGCGACTCGACATTCGTCTGGGCGAGCGGCGCGAGTTCCTCGTGGGTGTAAACGCCCTTCTTCTTGCTCTCGATCCCCTGCAAGGCATAGGTCGAGAACATGTCGTCGAACGTCCAGGCGTGACGTACCCCCGTGATCGAGCCGTCGGGCGCGTACATCAACTCGCTGGTGGAGGTAATCCAGACATGCGGATGGGCCTGCGCGGCGGTTGAGCCAAACATCCCGAAAAGGGCCACGAGCAGCAAGCCGATCAGACGAGACGGGGCCTGCTTCATCTCAGACCACCGCCGTTTCCAGCAGACCGCGGCGGCGGAGCAAGGCATCCGGCTCGGGCTCGCGGCCGCGGAAGGCGACATAGGCATCTTCCGGATCGCGCGAACCGCCGGAGGCATAGATGTCGTCGTGCAAACGTTTGGCGACGACTGGGTCGAAGATGTCGCCGGCCTCTTCAAACGCGCCAAAGGCATCGGCGTCCATCACCTCCGACCACATGTAGCTGTAATAGCCGGAGGCATAATGATCGCCGGAAAAGATGTGACCGAACTGCTGGGGCCGGTGGCGCATCGAGATTTCCGCGGGCATGCCGATCTTCTCGAGTTCCTGCCGCTCGAAGGCGCGCACGTCGACGCTCGCGGAAGCCGGCTGGGTGTGAAACTCGAGATCGAGCAGCGCGGACGCCACGAACTCGACGGTGGCAAAGCCCTGGTTGAACTTGCGCGCGGCGATGAAACGCTGGAGCAGGTCGTCCGGCAGCGGCTCGCCGGTCTGGTAGTGGCGGGCAAACTGCCGCAGCACCTGCGGCTGCTCCTGCCAGTGCTCGTAAAGCTGCGAGGGCAGCTCGACGAAGTCCGTAAAAACACTGGTGCCGGACAACGAGGGATAGAAGACGTCTGACAGCATGCCGTGCAGGCCGTGGCCGAATTCGTGGAAGAGAGTTCGCGCATCGTCCGGCGACAGCAGCGAGGGCTCACCATCGGCTCCCTTGGAGAAGTTGCAGACATTGAGGATCAGGGGCGCCACCTCGCCGTCGAGCTTCTGTTGGTCACGTAAGGAGGTCATCCAGGCGCCGGAGCGTTTGGAGGGCCGGGCGAAGTAGTCGCCATAGAACAGCGCCTGGTGTTTTCCGGAGCGGTCCCGGACTTCCCAGACCCGCACGTCCGGATGCCAGACCGGGACATCCTTGCGCTCGGCAAAGGAAAGGCCGAACAGCCGGCTGGCGCAGTCGAAGGCCGCCTCGACCATATGGTCGAGCGAGAGATAGGGCTTGATCGCGGCATCGTCGAAATTGGCCCGGACCTGCCGCAGCTTTTCGGCGTAGTAGCGCCAATCCCAGGCGGCAAGCGCGAAATTGCCGCCCTCCTTCACAATCAGTCCCTGAAGCGCGTCGCGATCCCGCAGCGTCTGCTCGCGCGCCGGCTTCCAGACCCGCTCCAGCAGGCCGCGGACGGCCTCTGGCGTCTTGGCCATGGAATCTTCCAGCCGATAGGCGGCGAAGGTCGGATAGCCCAGAAGCCTGGCGCTCTCCTCGCGAAGGGCGAGAATCTCGACAATGGTCGCGGTGTTGTCGTTGGCGTTGCCGTTGTCGCCGCGGGCGATGAAGGCCTTGTAGAGCTTCTCGCGCAGGTCGCGACGGGACGAGGTCTTGAGGAACGGCTCCACGAACGAGCGCGACAGGGTCACGATCGCCTTGCCGGCGAGCCCCCGCTCCTCGGCCGCCGCCTTAGCGGCCGCGACAAAGCTGTCCGAAAGCCCCTCCCGATCGGCCTCGCCGAGCTCCATGAACCACTCCTGCTCGTCGCCGAGCAGGTGGTGGCTAAAGGTCGTCCCAAGATGGGCCAGCCGCTCGTTGATCTCCGCCATCCGCGCTTTCGCGGCCTCATCAAGCCCGGCGCCGGCGCGGTGGAAGCGCGTATAGGTGCGCTCCAGGAGCCGCATCTGCTCGCCCGTGAGGCCAAGATTGGCGCGGTTCTCGTGAAGCTGGGCGATCCGGCCGAACAGCACCGCGTTCATCATGATCGGGTTCCAGTGCCGCGCCATCCGCAGGGACACTTCCTTGTCGGTCTCGAGCAGCGCCGGGTTGGAATGCGCCGACACCAGCGCATAGAAGACCGAGGCGACCTTAGAGAGCAGCTTGCCCGAGCGCTCCAGTGCCGTGATCGTGTTGTCGAAGTCCGCTTGCGCGGGATCGTGGGTGATCGCCGCGACCTCGGCGGCGTGGTCGGCAAAAGCCTGCTCGAACGCCGGCAGGAACTGGTCTGGCGCGATCTCGGCAAAGGGCGGCGTCTCGAACGGCGTCTGCCACGGCCGGAGCAGCGGATTGGCGGAGCCGGACACAGGCTCCTTGTTGGGCTCGTTGTTTTGCTGGGTTTCTGACATCGAAAATCCCGCCTTGAGTGTCGATTTCAAGGGGCACGCTATATCACGCGGTGAGGCTTTTTTGGGCCTTTTGCGCTTGATCGAGATCACCTTTTCGGAGAGATTGCGGCCCGAAAACAGGATCCAGAACCATGAACGCGCAACCTACTCCGAGCGGCAGCCGCCAGATCGCCTGGCCCAGCGTCGTCACCGTCCTCAGCGCGGCGATCCTGATCGGCGCTGAAGTGTTTGGAGCTGCTTTCGCCGGCGGCTGGGCGCTCGCAATCCTGTTTGGGCTCGACGACACCGGCGCGCACATCCTGCAAGCCGTGCTGTTTGCGATCGGCGTCCTGATCATGATCGCATTCATCCGCGCGGCACAGCGCGTCGAGCCGTTCACGCGCCGCGCCTGAGAAGATTCCTCGGCGAAGAACCGCGCCGCGCATTACGCTTCGTTAAAGAAACTTAACACCCATTCATTTTCGTAACGCTCGCGCCGCCTCGGATGCGGCGGCGTAAGCACGTGTTAGGGAAATTTTCCCTCAGCCTAAAAAAAATCTTGCGAAGCAGAGTCAAAAAGATTATTTGCGTCTTGCCCAATTTCGCACGTGCCTGTGGTCGTGTGTCAGTCGGTAGGTATCCGGACAAGAGGCCGGACAGCCGCCAAGGGTTGAAGATACCGAGGGTCGCTTCAAGTCCGGACTTCCAAAAGTCGGTGACTTGAGTGGCCAGCATCTCTCTCCAGAGATGCCGTTGAAGGTCTCTTCTTCCTTTGCAACCGTGACTGGCAGCCGGAGGCGAACCGGCGCACCTCGTTCTCAACGGGGGACGCGACTTAAAGCAACGACGGATCGGGCTTTTTTGGTCTCTGCCGGCTTTCCACCAGCCGGCGCGAATACCGAAGAGGCTTGTCCTTCATTGCCAGGTGAGCGGGCGGGATGCGTCCCAACCAATCCACGGCAGCACAATTCGGTTGAGTTTTTTGGCCTCGTCGCGCCTCCATCGCGCGAAGTGGCCGAAGCGCTCTTATCCGAGATCACATTTGAACGAGTCCCGTCGCTGGGCCGTTTGGAGGGTGCTATGACCGAACGCATTCAGGAATTCCTGCGCAACCGCCGCAACGAGGGCCAGGACGTCGAGCCTTGCCTCGTCGTCGACCTCGAAGTCGTGCGCGACAACTATCAGAACTTTGCCAAGGCGCTGCCGGACAGCCGCGTATTCTACGCGGTGAAGGCCAACCCGGCCCCGGAAGTGCTGGCGCTGCTTTGCTCGATGGGATCGTGCTTCGACTGCGCGTCGCTGGCCGAAATCGAGATGGTGCTGGCGGCGGGCGCGTTGCCGGAGCGCATTTCCTATGGCAACACGATCAAGAAGGAGCGCGACATCGCGCGTGCCTTCGCGCTCGGCATTCGCCTGTTTGCCGCCGACTGCGCGGCAGAGGTCGAAAAGCTCGCCCGCGCTGCTCCCGGAGCCAAGGTGTTCTGCCGCATCCTCTACGATTGCGCCGGCGCCGAGTGGCCGCTGTCGCGCAAGTTCGGCTGCGATCCGGAGATGGCCGTCGACGTCCTCGACCTCGCCAAGCGCCTGGGCCTGGAGGCTTACGGAATCTCGTTCCATGTCGGCTCCCAGCAGCGCAAGGTGAAGGCCTGGGACCGCGCGCTGGCGATGGCCTCGACGGTGTTCCGCGACTGCGCCGAGCGGGGAATCAACCTGTCCATGGTCAACATGGGCGGCGGCTTCCCGACCAAGTACCTCAAGGACGTTCCTCCGGTCGTGCAATACGGGCGGTCGATCTTCCGTGCCCTGCGCAAGCATTTCGGCAACCAGATCCCGGAGACCATCATCGAACCGGGCCGCGGCATGGTCGGCAATGCGGGCGTCATCGAGACCGAAGTCGTTCTGATCTCCAGGAAGAGCGACGAGGACGACGTGCGCTGGGTGTATCTGGACATCGGCAAGTTCGGCGGTCTCGCCGAGACCATGGACGAATCGATCCGCTACTCGATCCGCACGCCGCACGACGGCGCGGAAATGACGCCGTGCGTACTCGCAGGCCCGACCTGCGATTCCGCCGACGTGCTGTACGAGAAGATGCCGTATCCGCTCCCCGTTACGCTCGAGATCGGCGACAAGGTGCTGATCGAGGGCACCGGCGCCTATACGTCGACTTACTCGTCGGTGGCCTTCAACGGCATCCCGCCGCTGAAGACCTACCACATCTGACCCGACCTCTCTGAGGCTCGGTAAGGTCGGGAGCCAGTCCGCGGGCTGGCTCCCTCCCCTCGCCTTCCAAATTTGCTGACAACGCGTCCCTCGGCCTCGCCGCCATCGGACGCGAGGACTGACGTGCCATGATTGCTTTGAAGACCGTTGTTGTCCCCTCGACCGACGCGGCTGCGTTCGCGATCCGCGGCGAGCGCGCGTCGGACGCGATTGCGCGCGAAGCGCTGCTTGATGCCTGCTTTGGTGTAAACCGGGCATTGCGCACTTGCGAGCGATTACGCGATGGCCGCGCGCCCGCTGAAGGCCTCGCGTTTTCCGCCGTGCGCCGGGGCACCACACGCCTGGTCGGGACATTGCGGTTGTGGCACGTCAGCGCCGGGGGCATCCCGGCGCTCCTTCTCGGCCCGCTGGCGGTAGACGACACCTGCCGAAAGCTGGGGGTCGGGGCCGCGCTGATGGCGCACGCGCTGGCGGCGGCTGAGGCGCGTGGCCATCGCGCGGTGATTCTGCTTGGCGATGCGCCCTACTACGCCCGGTTCGGCTTTTCCGCGCAGAAGGCGAGTAGACTGTCGTTGCCGGGTCCCTTCGAGCGCGACCGCCTGCTTGGCCTTGAGCTTTGCGAGGGAGCGCTCGATGGTGCAGCCGGCTTGATCGCACCGACAGGGGCTTCGTTGCCGAAATTGAAGGCAGCCCAAGGCAGGAACGCCCGGCGCGCCTCGCTTCGCGCGGCATAGTGGCCGACAATCATGCAGCAGAACCCGCCGACAAAGCGCGATAACGCGCGCCCGCCCTCCCCCGGCGCAGCACGCCGTTCGACCTGATCCAGCGAAGCCTTGCGCGCAGCGGCCAAAAGCCCGTAAACCGCGCCAGATGCCAAAATCGAGGTTCCGATGTCCCGCCGTCTCATTTCGACCGGTTCGCCCTTTGAAAAGACCTCCGGTTACAGCCGAGCCGTCATCGACGGAGATTTTGCCTTTGTCGCAGGCACGACCGGCTACGACTACGCCACCATGACAATGCCGGCGGACGTCACAAGCCAGACACGAAACTGCTTCAAGACCATCGAAGCCACGCTTGACCAAGGCGGTTTCGCCTTGGCCGATATTGTTCGCGCGACTTATTATGTCATCGATGCTGCCGATGCTGACGCGGTATTGGCCGTCTGCGGCGAGAAGCTTGGCGACACCAGGCCGGCGGCAACCCTGCTGGTCGTCGCGGGGCTTCTAAAGCCAGAAATGAGAATCGAGATCGAAGTCACCGCGAAGCGACGGACCGACTGATCCCTCCTCCGTTCGATTTCCCTTCACATCACGTTCCCTGTTCCCGGAGACCCCCAAAGATGAGCCCGTCCGATCGTCAGATCCACGCGAAAATTTCCGGTCCCATCGTCATGATCGGCTTCGGCTCGATCGGCAAGGGCACGCTGCCGCTGATCGAACGGCATTTCGAATACGACAGATCGCGCTTCGTGATCATCGATCCGCATGAGGACGGCGAACTGGCCACAAGCCACGGCGTGCGCTTCATCAAACAAGCCGTCACCCGCGACAATTATCGCGACCTGCTGGTGCCGCTCCTGACCGCCGGCGGCGGCCAGGGCTTTTGCGTCAACCTTTCCGTCGACACGTCCTCGGTCGACATCATGACGATGTGCCGCGAGATCGGCGCGCTTTATATCGACACCGTCGTGGAACCGTGGCTCGGCTTCTATTTCGACAAGAATATCGGCTCCGAAAAGCGCTCCAATTACGCCTTGCGCGAGACCCTTCTGGCAGCCAAGCACAAGAGCCCCGGCGGCCCGACCGCCGTTTCGACCTGCGGCGCCAATCCCGGCATGGTGTCGTGGTTCGTCAAGCAGGCGTTGATCGACATCGCGCGCGACACCAATACGCCCTTCAACGAGCCGAAGAGCCGGGAGGGTTGGGGCCGGCTTGCGAAAAAGCTCGGCGTCAAGGGCATTCATATCGCCGAGCGCGACACACAGCGCTCGAAGAGGCCAAAGCCGATGAACGTGTTCGTCAACACCTGGTCGGTCGAGGGATTTGTTTCGGAAGGCATGCAACCGGCCGAACTCGGCTGGGGCACGCATGAATCATGGATGCCGCACAACGGCCGCACCCATAATTACGGCTGCGGCGCCGCGATCTATCTTGAGCAGCCCGGCGCCAATACCCGCGTGCGCTCATGGTGCCCGACGCCCGGTGCGCAATATGGTTTTCTCGTCACGCACAACGAGTCGATCTCGATCGCCGATTACTTCACCGTTCGCGACGGCGGCACGGTGACCTATCGACCGACCTGCCACTATGCCTACCACCCCGCCAACGACGCCGTGCTGTCGCTGCACGAGATGTTCGGTGCCACCGGCAAGATGCAGCCGAAATGGCACATCCTTGACGAGAACGAAATCGAGGACGGGATCGACGAACTCGGCGTGCTGCTCTATGGCCACGCCAGGAACGCCTATTGGTACGGATCGCAATTGTCGATCGAGGAAACCCGTCAGATTGCGCCATACCAGAACGCCACCGGCTTGCAGGTATCATCGGCCGTGCTGGCCGGCATGGTCTGGGCGCTCGAAAATCCGATGGCCGGCATCGTCGAGGCCGATGAATTGGATTTTCGCCGTTGCCTGGAAATCCAGCTTCCATATCTCGGCCCGGTGAAGGGTTTTTACACGGACTGGACGCCGCTCACCGACCGCCCGGGACTGTTTCCCGAGGATATCGACACCGCCGATCCCTGGCAGTTCAGAAACGTGCTGGTGCGGTAGGGCAAGGACGCTTGTGCCCACCATTCCGCTGCCGTCACCCGCGAGCGTCAGCCTATTTCTGCTGAATCGGCGGCGCAATTTTCTCGGCGGGGGCGGGAGGAAGCGCCGGTTTCGCGCCCTCCTTTTGCGCCTGCTCGGCGGGACGGGCGGGTTCGGGCGCAGGTGTGGTCGGACGAGCACCGCCTGGCTTCGACTCGGCAGGCTTGTTCGCCTCTGACGAATCCGGGGTCGAAGGCTGCAGGGGCTGCGTGGCCTGCGCGAGGTGGACGCTCGCCCTTGAAATCTCGATCAATGAGACGCCGCAGATGACGAGCCCCGCCGTCACCAGCAAGGACGCCAGGAGAAAATCCCACCCTGCTGCGCGTTTCCCATGATCTCGAGGCATCTTGCTCTACCCGCGAATGCCCGAATAACGGTCGCCGGCCGGCAATTGTTCCCGGGAGCGGAAGATTAAACCCCGTTACAGCGCAAGCAGGCCCGCCTCGCCGTCCTCGGCGGCGAAAGCGAGCCAGGTGCCTTTGCTGTTCCACCCCAGCGCCTTGACCGGCGCGCCGCCGTTGCGGCGGACCAGGATCTCCGCGCCATCGGTCATCCGAACCATCAAAATCGTGCCGTCGTCATAGCCAGCCGCAAGGATGTCTTGCCTCGGATGGCAGGCGGCCGCGCTGACGCGCGCTTTCAGCGGCGCCAGCATCGCAGGCTGTTTGCCCATCGGGCCGTCCTTTCCGGCGAACGGCCACACGATGACTGCGTCCGCGCCAGAGGTGGCCAGCGCCTTGCCGCCGACGCTCCAGGACATCGAGCGCACCCGCGAAGGATAGCCGGTCATGCGCATGTGTCGGCTGTCTGAAAGCCGCCAGCCATGCAGCGCCGGCTCATGCATCGCCGTTACCAGAAACTTGTTGTCCGGACTAAAGGTGACCGAAAGGTGCGAGCCCGCCCATCCCAAAAATTCCGGCTCAGCCGCCATGTTGGGAAACCACATCGTCACGCCGTTGTAATGCGCAATCGCCAGGCGCAAGCCCTTCGGGGCGAACGCAAGGCCGCCGACGGTCGAAGGCATGTCGAGCGACTTCTGTTGGTTTTTGCCGTCGCGGAGAAAAGCCGTCTTGCCGGCCGACCACGCAATCGCGCCGTCAGCATGCAGCGCGACGTTGTCGATCCAGCGCCGCTTCGGATCGCTCGCAAGCACCGCGCTCGCACCCCTGTCGTCGATCGCAACGACCTTGCCGTCATCACCGCCGGTGACGATGCGCGCCCCGTCGGATGCGGCACAAAGGATGCCACCGGCATGAAGTGGGACCGTCGAGATTTCCGCCTCCGCGCTCGCGACAAAGACATTTTCCTCATCGCCGACGAAGACAGCCTTGTCGCCGAGAAAATGCAAGGACGCGACAGGCGCGGGAATTGCGAGCGCTCGCACCTGGTCGGTTACGGAAACAATGGAGGCGGCTTCGCCTGTGTCGAATTCTGTCATCAGGTGGTGATACAACTCTCAAAACCCTCGCGGATGGTCTGCTCGGGCAATTCGCGGCCGATGAAGACAAGGCGGCTCTGACGCGGCTCGCCTTCCTTCCAGGGCCGCTGGTGGTCGCCTTCCAGCATCATGTGCACACCCTGGAACACGTAACGGTCGTCGTCGTCGCTGAAAGCAAGAATTCCCTTTGAGCGCAGAATTTTCTGGCCTTCGCTGGCAACCAGGTTTTGCAGCCAGGGCATGAATTTGCTGGGATCAAGCGGCCTGTCTGATCGCAGCGACAGCGATTGCATTTCCTCGTCGTGATAGTGCTTCAACCCGCCATGGCTGTGGTCATGATCGTGATGATGATCGTGGCCGTGATGGTGGTGGTCGTGGCCGTGATGCTCGTGGCCGTCGTCGGCTTCGAGGAATTCAGGCTCGATCTCCAGAATACGATCGAGATCGAACGCGCCCCGTTCCAGCACATCCGACAGCGCCACCTTGCAGCGCTCGGTGCGATGCAATTTGGCGTAAGGATTGATCGCCCTGATCCGCGCCTCTACCTCGGCAAGTTCGGGCTTCGAGACCAGATCGGTCTTGTTGAGCACGATGACGTCGGCAAAGGCGATCTGGTTCTTGGCCTCCGGCGCATCCTTCAGGCGATCGCTCAGCCATTTTGCATCGGCGACCGTCACCACCGCATCAAGCCGGGCATTCTTCTGCACATCCTCGTCGACAAAAAATGTCTGGGCCACCGGCGCAGGATCGGCAAGCCCGGTGGTCTCGACAATGATGGCGTCGAACTTGCCCTTGCGCTTCATGAGGCCGTCGAGGATGCGCACCAGATCGCCGCGGACGGTGCAACAGACGCAGCCGTTGTTCATTTCGAAGACTTCTTCGTCCGCACCGATGATCAGGTCATTGTCGATGCCGATTTCGCCGAATTCGTTGACGATGACGGCGTATTTCTTGCCGTGGTTCTCGGACAGGATACGATTGAGAAGCGTGGTCTTGCCGGCGCCGAGATAGCCTGTCAGGACGGTCACGGGAATTTTTTGAGACGTCGGTTCGGACATATTTACTCCGGAAACGGTAGTTGGGGCGCCGGCGCCGGGGGTATTCAGAAATCTAGCTCGCCAGCGCGCTCGTCAGCGTCTTTATATTGTGCCTGACCATGTCAATGTAAGTGGGGGCGTCGCCCTTTTCATCCGTCAGGCTATCGGAATAGAGCGTTCCGCCGACCCTGGCGCCGGTTTCAGCCGACAGGCGGCGCATCAGGCGGGGATCGCTGATTCTCTCAAAAAATACGGCCGGGATTTTTTCCGCCCTGATCTGCTCGATAATACCTGCGATGTCGCGGGCGCTGGCTTCCGATTCGGTGGAAACGCCAAGCGGCGCGATGAACTTGATGCCGTAGGCAGCCGCAAAATAGCCGAATGCATTATGGGTCGAAATCACCTTGCGGCGGTTTTCGGGAATTCGCATGATCGCCTGCCGCACCTCGGCATCGAGCACGTCGAGTTTTGCGAGATACTCTCCCGCGTGTCTGCGAAAATAGTCGGCATCCGCGGGGTCGGCGGCGGCGAGCGCATCGCGAATATTGGCAACATAAATCTTGGCGTTGGCGACCGATTGCCAGGCATGCGGGTCGGCATCGGAGCCAAGCCTGAGCGGTGCGATCCCGCTGGTCGCCGTGATCATGAGCGCTTTGCCGCCAGCTGCCTGCAGCAGTCGCGGCAGCCAGCCTTCCAGCCCCAGCCCGTTGATGATAAGGAGCCTCGCATTGGCGATTTTACGGGCGTCGTCAGGCGCCGGTGCATAGACATGCACGTCGCTGTCTGGACCAACAAGCGTTGTTACATCGACGCGTTCGCCGCCGACATTTTTCACGAAATCGCCGAGTATCGAGAAGCTTGCGACAACCTTGAGAGGTTCTTGCGCGCAAACCGGAGCAGCGAAGAGGGCAAGCGCGAAATAAATCAACGGCGACAGAATGCGACTTCGCATTGCTACGCCTCGAGATGTCGGCCGGGAAACATCTGGCGGATCACGCCGCGGACATTGCCGAACAGAACCGAGCCTGCATAGAGTACGCTTGCCACGAGGATAATCGCGGGTCCCGACGGCACCCTCGTCTGGAAC
>DATHPL010000081.1:0-5833 GCA_035483915.1 Bradyrhizobium sp. | reverse complement strand
GAGGCCCTGGGGATCACCACCTCGGGCGTCAGCCGTTCGATCGCCAGGCTTGAGGAGCGCCTCGGCATCCGTCTACTCGACAGGACGCCGCGATCGGTCGCGCTTACGGACGAAGGAAAGCGGTTCTACGAGCAGGTCGGCCCTCTTCTTTCCACGATCGAGGATGCGGCCAACTCGGTCTCCGGATCGGCAGGTGCGGTCCAGGGACGTCTCCGCGTCGACATCGACCCTTATTTCTCGCGTCTGATCCTTTCGGGCAAGATCGGGAGTTTTCTGGCCATGCATCCTGACCTGGTGCTCGAGATGGTGACGCGCGAGCACGTCAGCGATCTGGTCGCCGACGGCATCGACGTGGCGGTCCGGTTCGGCGAGCCCGCCTCCGACACGATGATCGCACGAAAGCTGCTGGAGACGCGGGTCCTCACCCTCGCCTCACCGCAGTACATCAAGAAGCACGGCAAGCCGAAGCACCCGACCGACCTGACTTCGCACGAATGCATCCAGTTTCTCGATCCCATCACCGCGCGCCCGTATGAATGGGAGTTTTGGGCGGGCAAGAAGGTCGTTGCCGTCAAGGCGAAGGGGCGCCTTCAGCTGAGCGATGTCGGCACTATGATCAACGAATGTCTCGCTGGGACGGGCGTGGCGCAAATTCTCAGTGTCGGAGTCCAGCCTCTTCTCGCCTCCGGCAGGCTCGTCGATCTCTTTCCCGATTGGCCTGGCGAGGTCTTTCCCCTGTACGCGCTGCACCCGTCGCGGCAACACCCGCCGGCCAAGGTGCGGGCCTTCATCGAGTTCGCCTTGAAGGCCGCGAAGGCCGGGGACGTGTCGGCCACGCATTGACGTTGACGTCAGGTCAACACTCTACTGACTCTTGCGCACTGGAGTCATCAAGGTTGACGTGAGAGCCTTGCACATCCAAAGCGGAGGCAATCATGGCCAAGAAAAAATCTGTTCTCATCCTGGGCGCGTCGCGCGGTTTGGGCCTGGCGCTGGCCGAGGAATACTGCGTCGTCGGCTACGAAGTCGTGGCCACCGTCCGGACGCCCTCGCCGGCCCTCGGACAATTGCACGAGCGCTTCCCGTCCAGTCTCCAGATCAAGTCGGTGGACACAACCGCTCCGGACTCGATCGCCCGTCTGAAGGACGAATTGAACGAACGCGAGTTCGATACGCTTTTCGTGAACGCCGGCATCTGCATCGCTAAGGACAATACGCCGGTCGACGTGGCGGAAAGCGATTTCGTCGCGTTGATGCTGACGAACGCGCTCAGCCCAATGCGGGTGGTCGAGACGTTCCACGACCGGGTCTCGCCGCGCGGCGTGATCGCCGTGATGTCCTCGGAGATCGGCAGCATCCAGATCAACAAGGGCAAATGGGAGATGTACAGCGCGAGCAAGGCGGCGCTCAACATGCTCATGAAGTGCTTCTCCGCGCGTCACGAGGGAGATACCCGCGCTCTGCTGCTCGTGGCGCCCGGCTGGGTGCGGACGGAGATGGGGGGCGAGGAAGCGACGCTCTCGATCGAGGAGAGCATTCCGAACGTCGTGAAATCCGTAGAAGCGCAAGCCGGAAGGGCCGGGCTTCGCTTCATCGACCGCTACGGCAAGACCGTGCCCTGGTGACCCCGTTCGCGCCGGACTGGAAAGCCTAAGACCCACTAAACCCATACCCCGCAGCTCCGACGCGGTCTCATGGACCGCGAACGGCGACGCTTGGGCAACTCAGGAGAGATCAAAGATGCCTACGACGAACGCGCCCACGGCTCCGCAAACGAAAAACAGGAAAGGCGCGAGACTGCCGTCGCTGCTGCTTCTGTGCGGGACCGCGGCCATGATCCTGTTGGCCCAGGCGACGCCCAGCAGCGGTCAGACCGACCAAGACATGAAAGGAAGCACCGCTATGACCATGAAGAACGACCTGACGCATCGCGAGAAGGACATCCACTGGCCGCAGGGTTTCGATCCCTCCAAGGCCGACCTGTTCTCGCACAACTCGCTGCTCATCCACGCCTCCTGCGAGAAGATCTGGTCGCATATCGTCGATGCGACGATCTGGCCGAGTTGGTATCCGAACTCGAAGAACGTGCAGATCACCGGCGGGGCCTCGAAGCTGGACTCCGGCACGGTATTCCGATGGCAGACGTTCGGCATCGATCTCGAAAGCCGCGTCAATGAATTTGTGCCCTACACCCGCATCGGCTGGTATGGCTACGCTCCCGGTGCCGAGCCGACTTTCTACCACACATGGTACCTGAAGCCGCAGGGCGCCGCGTGCATGGTGATCACCGATGAGGTCGGGAAAGGCGACGACGCCAAGAAGCTGCGTCAGACCGACGAAGGCTTGATGCACCGCGGTCACGATCTTTGGCTGGCGACCCTGAGGTGGGTTTCCGAGAACAAATGAAAACGCGGGGCGCGGTCCGGTCGGGCCGCGTCCACCCATACTGCCTCAAAGTCGTCCTTGCCCATTAAACGAGGCAAACACGATCAGCGTCCCCGGAAGCGCGGCTTGCGCCGCTCCAGAAACGCCGCCACACCCTCTTTATGATCCTCGGTCAGGGTCGCGAGCGCAAACTGATCGATGTCCATGTGGCTGGTGAGATCGTCGAGCGCGTGCGTCAGACGGTTGATGGTGAGTTTGGTCATCGCGGCCGAGATCGGCGGTTGGCTTGCGAATTTGGCCGCGAGTGCCATCGCCGCATCGAAGGCCATGCCGGGCTCGGCGACCTCCTCTACCAGACGCCACGCATGGGCTTCCTCAGCCGAGATGCGTTGATCGGCAAGGATGACGGCCTGTTTGGTTCGTGCCGGACCCATCAGATGCAACAACCGTGGAACGCTCTGCCAGCTCATGTTCATGCCAAGCCCGATTTCGGGAATTCGGATATGGGCTTCGCTGCTCATGACGCGAAAATCGAGTGCGACGGCGAGCGCAATGCCGCCACCGATACAGAAGCCTTCGATCGCGGCGATCGTGATCTGTTCCATGTCCTGCCAGGCGCGGGCGAGCCGGGGGCCGATCTTCAGGTGTCGCCGCAGCGAACCAAGGTCCATGGATTTGCGTAGACGACCCTCCGGGTCCTTGAGATCGAAGCCGGCGCTGAACGCCTTCGGACCGCCGGTCAGCACCACCACAGAGGTGTCGCCGTCGTCCTCAAAACTGCGCGCCGCCTGCGTCAGCTGCCGCATGGCTTCCGGCGACAGGGCATTGATCCCGTCGCCGCGGTCAAACCGCACCACGGCGATGCGGCCCTCGGGGCCAAGGCCTTTTTCGATGGTCACAAAGTTGGTCACGACATCGCCCTCCTCGTTCCACCGTCCGGCCGTTCAGCTTACCGGCCTTCCTTCAACGCGTCGCGGACCGCGCGGGCGACCTCGACCGCGTTCGGCGTATCCGAATGCACGCAGATTGAATCGGCACGCACGGCGACGTCCTTGCCGTTAACGCTTTCAGCCTTGCCTTCGGCAATTGCACGCCGGCAGCGTGACGCCGCGCGTGCCGGGTCGACCGCATGATGTACGCGCGTGATGATCAGGCGGCCGTCATCCTCATAGTCGAGGTCGGCGTAGAATTCGGCGATCAGGACATGGCCCCGCGCGCCATAGACGGTCTCGTGGCAGGTGGAGATCAGGCCCATGATCGGCGTCTTGAAGACATCAGCGGCATCGCAGATCGCGTGCGCCACGGCCGCGTCCCGCGCCGCCATGCCGTAGAGCGAGCCGTGCGGCTTGATGTGGTTCAGCGTCATGCCTTCGGCTTCAAGAAAACCCTTGAGCGCACCGACCTGGTAGATGATGCAATTGGCGAGTTCCTGGCGCGGCATCTTCATTTCGCGACGGCCGAAGCCCTGCAAGTCCGGCAGCGAAGGGTGCGCCCCGACCTTGACGCCCTGCTCCTTCGCGAGCCGAACGGTCCTGCGCATGTGGTTGAAGTCGGAGGCGTGGAAGCCGCAGGCGACATTGGCCACCGAAATCAGCGGCATCAACGCTTCATCGTCGCCCATCCGGTAGAGGCCGAAGGCCTCACCCATATCGCAATTGATCGTTGCCACGCCCTGCTCCCGGGCTTGCTTGGTTGGCCGCTATCTCTTCCGAAGCGCATAGGCTCCCGGACCAAAGGCCGCAATCATCGCAAATAGGCCAATCAGTCCGAGGTTCTTGAGAAAGTTGACGGTCTGGGCCGTCACCGCCGCCGGCGGCGAGGCCCAGAAATTATGAAACATCAAACTCGCCAGAATCGTGAACACGATCAAAGCAAGCGCCGCGCACCGCGTATAGATGCCGAAAATGAGCGCCAGCGAGCAGCCGAGTTCAATCACGATTGATCCCGCCGCCAGAAAGCTGCCGAAGCCGCCCTCGCCGCCCGGCAGGCGCGATGCGGTGACGCCGAACGCGAGGATCTTTCCAATCCCGCTATAGATAAACAGCGGCGTCACCAACAGCCGTGCCGCCAACAATACCTTGTCCTGCGTCGCATTGGTCGCGGGACCAGCATTCGAACTTGTCATTTTTCCCCCGTCGATTTTTTTCTTAAAAGCTACTCTTAAAAGCGACTCCGCTGAAAACTACTCCGCCGGCGCAACACTCTGTTGGGCCGCTTTGCCGACCATCGCGAGCGAGCTGATCACGGCGGCAGCCACGATCGCAGCTCCGCTAATTGCCCAGAATACGGCGTCTGGCCCTCCCGTCGCCTGCTGCAACAGGCCGATGACGTAAGGTCCGAGAATGGCGCCGACGCGCCCTACCCCCAATTCCATCCCGACGCCGCTGGCGCGAAGGCCGGTCTCATAGGAGTTAGCCGTGAAATTGTTGAGGACGTGCTGGGCCCCGATCACGCAGAAGCCCGCAATCGCAACGACTGCGATGTTGAAGCCGTGACCGTTGACGAACACCAGCGCGCCGACCGCAAGGCCGCCGATCGCCCACCACGCACCAAGCAGCCGCGGTGTGGCGGCAAATCCGCGGTCGGCGAGCGTGGCGAGTGCAAGGCCGCCGAAGAAGGACATCGCCTGCAACAGCGCGCCAAAGCCGAAGGACGCCGCGAAAGTTTCGCCGCGCTTGATCATGACGGTGGGGATCCAGCCCGTCAGGCCGAAAATCGCAAATAGCGTGAGAAACGCGGTGAGCCATATCGTCAGCGAGACACGGCGATAGCGCGGCGCGAGTAGTGCAGCGATGGTATTTTGCGACACCGTATGTTCGGTGGTCCGAAACTCCGCATTTTCGTAAGCCGCTCGCCGCTCCGGACGCAGCCTCGACATCAGCGCCCGCAGTTCCACGACCCGTCCGCGGGCCGCGAGAAATTTCGGGCTCTCCGGCAACACTGCATGCACGACCAGTGTCAGCGGAATCGACATCGTTCCGGCAAAATAGAGGATCTGCCAGCCATAGGTCGGGGTCAGGAAAACGCCGACCAGACCGGCAACGACGCCGCCGAGCGACCAGCCAAACGTCACACCCCACAGCGAAAAGCTGTTGCTGATCCGCTGTGGCGCCAGTTCGTTGATGTAGGTGGTGCCGAGCGGCAGCAGGACGCCGAGGCCAAGGCCGGTGAGGAACCTCAAGCCGCAGAAGCTTGCAAAATCGGTCGCAAACATCGCGGTGAGAAGCGTCATGACATTGATGATCCACAGGCCGGCCAGCAGCGTGTTTCGCCTGCCGTAACGGTCGGCGATCATGCCATGGCCCATGGCGCCGAACAGAAAGCCAATCAAGCCGGAGGACACCAAAAGCCCCGCCTGGCTTGGCTGCAAGCCCCAGGGCTGCATCACATAGTGGATGACATAGGCCGGATTGAAGGTGTCGTAGCCGTCGAACAGCGTGATCAGCGT
>DATHPL010000080.1:0-14067 GCA_035483915.1 Bradyrhizobium sp. | reverse complement strand
GCTTGCGGCTTTCGCCAGTGTTCGGATTTCTCCGACGTCTTGTCATTTTATCAGGCTATGGACGATCCAGGTTATGAAGCGAGCCGCGCGCCCCGCTCCTTACAAGCCGAACGTCTTCTCCGGTCGGTACGCCGTTATCGTCCTAGCGGTCGTTTGCTAGATATTGGTGCCGGCAGCGGAATTTTGGTCGAAGTCGCGACCCGCTTAGGATATTGCGCCGACGGGATAGAGCCTAGTGAGTGGATGGTTCGGAGCGCAGCGGCTCACGGCCTGAAGATACAGGCGGGTATTCTGCCTAACAAGGAGATCACCGGACCCTATGACGTAGTGACTCTTGTGGACGTCATCGAACACGTTTCTGATCCCATCGAGTTGCTTGTGCAGGCGCGCACCGTCTTGGCATCAGACGGTATAGGACTTGTCATCACACCCGACGTGGCGTCGGTGGCCGCTCGAGTCATGGGTAAGCGCTGGTGGCACTATCGGCTGGCCCATATATGCTATTTTGAACGGAAGACTCTTTTGGCGGCGTTGCAGCATGCAGGTCTGGAACCTATCGCCATTTTTCGCCCGTCCTGGTACTTTACTGCCGATTATCTGAACCAGCGTCTTGGAGCATATTTGCCGATAGTCCGAAAGATACAACTCTCTGCGCTTAAGAGGATGGTCGTGCCACTGAACCTTTTCGATTCGCTGGGCATTGTGTTCCGGCCCGCATTGTCGAAGCCGCGTCGTTCCTCATCCTGACCTTTCTGTTCACGGATCCGTTGCTGTTCAACTATCGCGGCCAGATTGGCGTCATGGCCCCGACGGACCAGCTGCCGACAATCGGCGCTCGGCGTCGACGTACCGAAATCGCTGCTACTACGCGCCGAAAGGCCTTCCTCTCTGAGTGTTGTCCTTCTGCCTCCGGTCGCCGCTCGATTATTGGAACTGAACCAAGGCTACGATTTTCGCGACCAACGTGAGGGTTGGGCATGGAGGTCGCAAATGACAGCATTGGTTCAGGCATTTTCCCGGCTTTCGGCCGGTACCAACATTGAAACCGAAATCCTGAAGGCGCTGGCCTTCCTTTGCGGCGCAGGCCTGCTCGCCTCCGTCCTCTTCGCTACCTATGGATTGGATCTCAGTCCCGGATTTTTCTGACCGCGAAAAATCAGCCTGGCTGACTAAACTCGGTCCGCAAGCTTGAATGACAAGCCTACGAAATGGCAACGATCTCGAGCTCTTGAGTTCCCGAGCCTACGACATCGCCGACAACTTTACCCATCAGCGACTTTGCCGCTGGCGATGCGAATGAGATTGAACCATCTTTGGGATCGGCTTCGTCCTCCCCGACGATGCGAAATTTTTGCACCCGGCCGTCGTTACGGCTGAACGTCACCGTGCTCCCAAAAGCGACAACGTCAGACGATACCGGAGTAGCGACGACCTGCGCCGTTCGTACCCTTTCCGAGAAGTAACGGATGTCCCGCAACGGGATTGCGGCTTCACGTCGCCGTTCGTTCACGTCCTCAATTCGCTGCGCTGCCTCGTAGGCTTCGCGAGCCTGTTGAAGCTGAAATTCCAGAGCCTTCAATCCTTGTTCGGTAACGAGATTGGGATGAGGCGAGATCGGACGATCGGGCAGCAGCGTCTCGGACGCCGTCTCGGCACTTTCTTCCTTGGTGAAGGCAACACTCACAGTCGAACTCCTTATCGGCCTAATCGGCAACTGGCGCGTTCCCGCGCATAGTGCTCGGATTTTGGGCTTAATTTGATCCAGATCAAATCCCGCTTCGATTAGTATAGGCGCTAAGCCGCCCCCTCGTTCCGAGAACGGCGGATGGCAGCGGTGCTGCCTTTGGCCGAGCGTCCGGCAGTTTTCCACCGTCTTTTTCCTGCCACAAGACCCGCGAAACCGCGCCGTGGAAGCAATTGCGAAAATGAATCCGCGAGTGTTGCGCGTCGTTCCTAGACGACGCGTGGCCCTTAATCTTAGGTGTCGGCGCGCTGGCATGGTTGCACCTGCTCCTGCGCGTATCCATTGCAACCGACAGGAGCGGTTCCATGGCTGACGACACGTTCGCCTCGGTTATTCCCCTTCATCAAATCCCGCTGAAGAAGCGGGATAAAAAAAGCGTGGCACGCGCGAAAGTTTACCGCCCGCGCAAAAAACGGGCAAAACCCGCTTCAGCAGAGCCCGAGGATCTGTCTTCGGAGTCGTTGATACCGCCGGAATTTTTGCCGACAGAAGCGGCACCTCCGGAGCCGCCCGTCGCGCCGCCATCGGCCATAATGTCCCATCCGGACAAGGCACCCTCGCGCGAGTACCTGGCCCCCGTTCTTTTGTCGATCGCCGCGCTCGCCCTTGCCGCCGTCGGCATCACGATCAATGGCTGGTTTGCCCGATCACTGGGATCAAGCGATGTCGCGGGATGGCTTTTCCTTGCCGTTGGCGTCGCCGCTGACCTGGTCGCCCTTGTCATGCCATCCTGCGCCGCCGGCCTGTGGCGGACGGGGCAGCGCGCGACCGCGCTGGTTGGCTGGGCCATCTGGTTGATGACATTCGTGTTCGCGGTAACGGCGGGCATCGGCTTCGCATCCACCAATATCAGCGACGTGGCGATCACACGTGCATCGCGCATCACGCCGGCGATCACGAATGCGCAGGCCGCGCTGACCGACGCCATGACTGCCCGTGACCGCGAGTGCAAAGGTGGTGTCGGGAAATTCTGTAGGGAACGCGAGGCTGCCGTCGCAGAACGCCGCCAGGTCCTCGACTCCGCAATGACGGCTGTCGGGCAGAGCGCAGACCCTCAGAGTGACGCAGCGATCAAGCTTGTGACGTGGGCCTCCCGCGGCATGCTGCGGCCGACGCTCGAAGACTTCGCCATGCTGCGGCTAGTCTTGCTGGCGTTGCTGCCGCAAATCGGTGGGATTCTGATCATGGTCGGGCGCCATTCCGCGCGGAAGCCGGCATTCACACACCAAACGGACGCAGCATAAAAAACGGACGCGCTTTTCGCGCGTCCGTTTTGTCTTGGTTTTCCTTGGACGTTTTTACGGATTTTATCAGGCTACCTTAGGCGAGCGGTTGCGTGAGTTGCGCTGGAAGAACAGCGCTTGGCTCGCCACCGCCGATACCATCGCCGGCTGGAACGGCTTTGAGATCAGGAAGGCGGGCTCCGGACGCTCACCGGTCAGGAAGCGTTCGGGATAGGCGGTGATGAACACCACCGGGACCTCGAAGGTCCGCAGCAATTCGTTTACGGCGTCCAGACCCGAGCTACCGTCGGCCAGCTGAATGTCGGCGAGGATCAGGCCGGGCCTTTTGTTCTTGGCCAGCGCCACCGCATCGGTGTGCGTGCGCGCGACACCAATCACGTTGTGTCCGAGGTTCTTGACCAGGCTCTCGAGATCCATCGCGATGAAAGTTTCGTCCTCGATAATCAGAACATCGGTGGCGATTTCAGCTGCCATCTCGCGCCCGGCCGCATCGGCGAGCTTGCGGGCCTCCGGCACATCGACATCGAGAATGAAGGCGACTTCCTCTTCCGAAAAACCTTCCAGCGACAACAGTAGAAAAGCCTGGCGCGGCAGAGGCGTGATATTCGACAGCCTGCGCTCCGGCGGCATCGGCAACGCCGTCACATCAGGATCGTCGTTGATCGAAACCGAATTCCAGATCTGGGTAAATAACCGGAAAAGGCCGGCACGGGGGCCATGGTCTTCGTCGAGCAAGGATGGATCCTGAAGCAGCGCCTCCAGCATAGCTCCGACGTAGGCGTCGCCTGAGGCCTGGTTTCCGGTCAGTGCGCGGGCATAGCGGCGCAACAACGGCAAGTGTTCGGCAACGAGCTGTGATCGGGACATCCCCACTCCATATCTCTCTTCTGGGTCAAACCTTCGAAATGGGGGCT
The DNA here is from genome assembly GCA_035483915.1 of Bradyrhizobium sp. Lineage (GTDB taxonomy): Bacteria > Pseudomonadota > Alphaproteobacteria > Rhizobiales > Xanthobacteraceae > Bradyrhizobium. The sequence continues at coordinate 10,165 of DATHPL010000080.1, read as the reverse complement.
GACCCGGCACTCCCCAAGATGGGGAATTTACGTTCGACTTGAGGAAAAGTTCCAACGGTTCGCGGAACTTTTATGCCAACTTCGAATTAGGCCTTACGCACGGACGGAGCCGACGCATGGATCATTTCAAGGATTAGCCGTGAAAATACAGAAGCTTAACCCCCGGGGAAGCGTGGGACAGGACATGAAGGAAGCAAAAAAGCAGGGCGGCCTGAATGCCGAGATCCAGTCCAGAATCGGTCATCAGTTGCGCGCCATGTATGACGATGTTGTCCGGCAGGGAGTTCCCGATCGGTTCGTCGAGTTAATCCGCAGGCTTGATGTCCCTGAGAGTAGTCCCCAACTAAAAGATGCGGGCAAAAAAGACGGAGGGGAATAATGCCTCTCACCGATTCACTCCGCGACGACATCCTGGCGTCGGTGCCAAGCTTACGCGCCTTTGCTATTTCGCTTTCGGGTAGCGGCGATCGTGCCGACGACCTGGTGCAGGAAACGTTGTTGCGCGCGCTTGCCAACATCGACTCCTTCCAGCCGGGTTCGAATCTGCCGGCCTGGCTGTTCACGATCCTGCGAAACCTGTTCCGCTCGGACTATCGCAAGCGGCGTCGCGAGGTTGAGGATGCCGACGGCAGCTATGCCAAGACTTTGAAAGCCCAGCCGGCGCAGAATGCCCATCTGGAGTTCGAGGAGTTTCGCACGGCGCTCGACAAGTTGCCGCAGGACCAGCGTGAGGCGCTGATCCTGGTAGGTGCTTCCGGCTTTTCCTATGAGGACGCGGCGGCGATCTGCGGCTGTGCGGTTGGCACCATCAAGAGCCGTGTCAACCGGGCGCGGTCCAAACTATCCGCGTTGCTCTATGTCGACGGTGCCGAGGACTTCGGCCCCGACGAGACGGTGCGCGCCGTGATCGGTGGCAACGGTTAATATCCGCGGCTATCGAACCGGCTTGAGCGGCGCCGAAAATTGTTCGGTCCGATCTCGTTCCGACATGTCGACGACGGTCTCCATTGGAGCCGTCAATTCGTAGACGTAGCTGATGTCGGTGAAATATCGTTTCGATGTGCCCCCGAGCGCCTCGGGCGCCACGCGGTCAAGCAAAATGAGGCTGAAATCGCTATCCGGGCGGCGGGTCGCCGCACTGGTGTTGAATTCCTCCCAACGAAACTGAAAGATCGCGTCCGGTTCTTCCCCGGACACTTCCCAATGCGCGACGATGTGCGGATGTTTTCCGACCAGCGAGAGCCCTTCGTCGGAGTGTGAGGCGAGTTCGAAAAACAGCAGCGACAGCGACTGCGCCGCCCGCGCGCTCACGATGATGTCGGGCCCGCTGACGGCGATACGATCGGCATGCGGTATCGCGCGGGCCTCGAACAACCCCTTCAGGTTGACGCCCTGCCACTGACTTTCGCTCAGCAGCGAAACCACGTTGGACATCGCGTGAATTCGGCCGATCAGGAGTTCGCGGGCAACATCAATATCCGCCCCATGGCGCAGCGTGCGCGTCACAATCGACTGGATCACCGCCAGGATATTCTTGACGCGATGGTTAAGCTCATCGATGACCGCGGTCAGGCGCCGCTCGAAGCCGATCCGTACCTGGATTTCGCGGCTCAGGCGCAGGTTGTTGTAGGCCACATAACCGAACAGACCGCAGACGATGGCGGTCAATGCAAGGCCAATGGCAGCCACAATCGCCGCCGTCTGCCGGGCGCGGTTCAGCGCGTTGGTCTTGGCGTAATAGGTCAATGTCCAGTCGCGCCCGCCAAATGAAACCGCCCGGCTCACGACCGGCGTCGGGCTTTGCGTGTTGGCCGGTCGCGAAACAACGGTGCCCCCGTCGCCTGCGACCAGTTCGTCATGTTCGTCGCGCGGATCTTTCAGCGCCACTGAGAACAGCGACAGGTCGTCGTTGGTCAGCATCAGCGGCACGAGTTCGTAAGAGAAGGTCACGAAGCCGGCCGGCTGCGCGCCGTCGGCCTGCAAAACCGGCGCTGCAAGGACGAGACCGACGGGTCCGTCGCGACGCAACAGCGGAAGTGGATCGGACGCCACCGGCTTCATCTCTGACATCGCCCGCGTCAGCATCGGCCCCAGAATGGGATGCTGATCGAGACAGCGGCCCGGGAAGTTCATAGTCTCCGCGTTGCGGGGCTCAACGTCCATCAACAGGTCGACCGGCCGGGAGAGAGTCGCGGTTTGCAGCGGAGCGTCGTCGTAACTTCGGATGGTCGGATTGGGAAACCCGTCATTTGCGAGCTCGGTATGCGCCGCTGCCAGCTCTCCGGGATGAAGCCGCGCGATCCAGCCGGCAACCACGAAATCCGTTTTGAAGGCATAGATCGAGGAACGCAAAGGCTGCAGCATATCGGCCTTGATCACCGACGGTGAACGGAAAAGGCCGGATGCGACGCTCGCCAGCAACTCGCGCTCGGTCAGGCGGTCCTGGACCAGGCTGGCGTGAACGTCGATCGCGCGCGCCAGCGCAATGCCATCGACCGTCAGCTCCTGATCATGAACGCGATAGGCCGCAAGACCGGAGAGGAGAACCCCGATCAGTGCGATAAAACCGGTGATGAGACCCAGCCGAACCACTCGTTCACTCAAATAAAAGGCGTTGGAAAATTGATTGGACTACCTCTGATGACGGCCTGGACGGCCATAAATCGGAATGCAGTGACAACCAACCGTCCTGCATAGGACAGCTCATTGTCGATCGTAACGGCGGTTGGTGGAAAGCGATTTAACACGGCAGGCAAAGCCACTACCACGCAAAATAGGTTAACGGCGTCGGAGAATACTAACGGCCGCAGGCGGATTTTGTTCCCGGGAGCTTTTTTGTTTCCAGGAAGCCTTGTTTGTTTCCAGCAAGCCTTGACCATTCCGCAGATGGGTGACGGCAGATTGGTGAAGTAAGTGTGACCGGGGCGGCAATCAGCGCCGCCTGGCTCCCTGCTCCTTGGAGGGCTTCTCCCCTAAGGGCCTGGCTGTCCTCAGACCGCCTTTGGTCTCGATGAAGCCGATGATGCGGTCGAGGCCCTCGCTCTTCTTCAGGTTGGTCATGACAAACGGCCGCTCGCCGCGCATCCGCCTCGCGTCCGTGTCCATCTTTTCCAGCGAAGCTCCGACATAGGGAGCCAGGTCGATCTTGTTGATCACCAGAAGGTCCGAGCGGGTGATGCCTGGGCCGCCTTTGGAAGGGATTTTGTCACCGGCCGCCACATCGATCACATAGATCGTCAGATCGGCGAGCTCCGGCGAGAAGGTTGCGGCAAGATTATCGCCGCCGGACTCGATCAGGATCACGTCGAGACCGGGAAATTTGGCACGCATGTCGGCGACTGCGGCTAGATTCATCGAGGCATCCTCGCGAATGGCCGTGTGCGGGCAACCGCCGGTCTCGACGCCGGCGATCCGGTCCGCCGTCAGCGATCCCGACCGAACCAGGAATTCGGCGTCCCACTTTGTATAGATATCGTTGGTGATCGCGGCGATGTCATAGCGCTGGCGCATCGACTTGCACAACAGATCCATCAGCGCGGTTTTTCCCGACCCGACCGGACCTCCGATGCCGACGCGAAGCGGACCGTGCGAACTAGCCATTTTATCTTCCCTTCAATCCTGCCGCGCTGCCCGTCATGACCGGAACAATCGCGTATATTGCGTTTCATGCCGCATGCTGGCGAGATCGGCGCGAAACGTAGCGCTACCAAGGTCGTCAAGCGAGGTTACAAGCGCGCGCTTGGCCGTCGCAGCCACATCCGGTTCGAGTTGCGCCAATACACGCTGGCTGTCGGTTTGGCCCAGCGGCAAAAGACGCGCGCCGGCCGATATCCAGTTCGACGTCACGGCGTGCAGGAAGGCGTGAAGCGTCGGCGCAAGCGGAATAGCGTGCGCGGCGCTGACAAGACCAACCGCAACCGGATAGACGATCGCCGCTTTGCACGAGGTGATCAGCCGATCGAGCAACGCGTTATGCCATGCGGCTCGCGCGATCTCGATAAACGCCCTGCCCTGCGCCGTGGTCTCGAGATGGCGTTCACGCGAGGGCGCAAAGGCTGAGGCAAGCTCCACGATGTCCGCCAGCAACGCATCATCGCCGGACGACGCAGCCCGATAGGCATGCGCCAGAAAGATACCGTCGCAAATTCCGGCGCCGTTCACCAACATCGACGCCAGCCATTGCCGCAAGGAGGCAGCATCGGTGATGTCGCCGGCCTCTACCGCCCACTCGAGGCCGCTTGAATAAGAGAACGCGCCAACCGGAAATGACGGCGAAAGCCAAGTCATCAGGCGATAGAGGCTAGCCGCTTCGCTCTCCGAGATATCGGTCGGACCAAGCGCCGGTGCTTCGCTCGATCGAGCCGCTTCCGGCATCACGCTTTGCCGCTTGCCGGGCGGCTTATTCGTCGTCATGAGCATGGGGATGGCCGTGGTGATGGTCATGCTCGCAATGCTCGTCATGGTGATGATGGTGGCCGTGGTCGTGATCATGGTGATGACCATGGCCATGCCCGGCATGATCGTGGGACGAATGAGCGTGCGTTGCATGGTCGTGGGTGTCGCCGGCCGCATGCGCGTGGCCGTCACCGGCATAGGCGCCGCCTTCTGGATCGAACGGCGCTTCGATCTCGATCAGGCGCGCACCCAGCCCCTTCACCATTGCTTCGATCACGTGGTCGCGCCGGATGCGCAAGCCCCGTCCGGTGATCTGTGTCGGCAGGTGACGATTGCCGAGATGCCAGGCGACACGAACCAGATGCTGCGGATCGCTGCCGCGGATTTCCACCAGCGGCTCCGGCGCCGCCACGACCTCGACCAGCCGGCCATCCTCAAGCACCAGTGCATCGCCTCCACGCAAGGCGACCGCATTTTCGAGATCGAGCAAAAACTCTAGCCCACGCGTGCCCGTCATCGCCATCCGCCGCCGGTGACGATCGTCGAAATCGAGCACGACGGTATCGGCCGGCTGCTCATCCCAGCGATATTGGCCACGAACCTGCGTGGCGCGGATCATCGGTCAACGACCATGGGTGGCGTCCTAGTACATGAAGTAGCGCTGCGCCATCGGCAGCACTTCGGCGGGAGCGCAGGTGAGAAGCTCACCGTCCGCGCGCACCTCATAGGTTTCGGGATCGACCTCGATCTTGGGCGTGGCGTCATTATGGATCATGCTCTTCTTGGAAATCTTGCCCCGTGTGTTCTGCACGCCATAAAGTTTTTTGGCGATGCCGAGCTTGCGGCCGAGCCCCGAAGTGACGGCGGCCTTCGAGGTAAACACCACGGAGGAAGCGGTCAGCGATTTGCCGAAAGCGGCAAACATCGGCTGGTAATGCACCGGCTGCGGAGTTGGGATCGACGCATTGGGATCGCCCATCGGCGCTGCCACGATTGAACCGCCCTTGATGATGCATTCGGGCTTGACGCCAAAGAACGCCGGCGACCACAGCACGAGATCGGCGAGTTTGCCCTTCTCGACCGAACCGATCAGCTTCGAGACGCCGTGCGCGATCGCGGGATTGATGGTGTATTTGGCGATGTAGCGCTTGACGCGGAAGTTGTCGTTGTCCTTGCCCTTGTCTTGCGGCAGCGCGCCGCGCTGTTTCTTCATCTTGTCCGCGGTCTGCCAGGTGCGGATGATGACTTCGCCGAGCCGGCCCATGGCCTGCGAATCCGACGACATCATCGAGAGCGCGCCGAGGTCGTGCAAAATGTCTTCGGCCGCGATCGTCTCTTTGCGGATGCGGCTCTCGGCAAAGGCCAAATCTTCCGCAATTGAAGGATCGAGGTGGTGACACACCATCAGCATGTCGAGATGTTCGTCGATGGTGTTGCGGGTGAAGGGGCGCGTCGGGTTGGTTGAAGACGGCAGGACGTTCTTCAATCCGGCTATTTTAATGATATCCGGCGCATGGCCGCCACCGGCGCCCTCGGTGTGGAAGGCGTGGATGGTTCGGCCTTTGAACGCCTTCACCGTGTCCTCGACGAAACCGGATTCGTTCAGCGTGTCCGAATGCAACATCACCTGGACGTCGTAATCGTCAGCGACGCTCAGGCAATTGTCGATTGCAGCCGGTGTCGTCCCCCAGTCCTCATGCAGCTTGAGCGCACAGGCGCCGGCCTTGATCATTTCCACGAGCGCTGCGGGGCGCGACGCGTTGCCCTTGCCGGAGATGCCAAGATTGACCGGAAACGCATCGAACGATTGGATCATCCGCCCCATGTGCCAGGGCCCGGGCGTGCAGGTCGTAGCATAGGTGCCGTGGGAAGGCCCGGTCCCGCCGCCAAGCATCGAGGTGACGCCGCTCATCAGCGCATGCTCGATCTGCTGCGGACAGATGAAATGGATATGGCTGTCAAAGCCGCCCGCGGTGAGGATCTTGCCTTCACCCGCGATCACATCCGTACCGGGCCCGATCACGATGGTCACGCCGGGCTGGATGTCGGGGTTACCGGCCTTGCCGATCGCGGAGATCATCCCCTCCTTGATCGCGACGTCGGCCTTCACGATGCCCCAATGATCGACGATCAACGCATTGGTGATGACGGTGTCGGCAGCGCCCTGCTTGTTGGTCACCTGCGACTGCCCCATGCCGTCGCGGATTACCTTGCCGCCGCCGAACTTCACTTCCTCGCCATAGGTCGTGAAATCTTTCTCGACCTCGATGATCAGATCGGTGTCGGCGAGCCGCACCTTGTCGCCGGTGGTCGGGCCGAACATGTCGGCATAGACGGAACGCTTGATTTTCACGGACATGATTTCACTCCGACCCGCCTGCCCATGTTCACAGCTTCCCCATCACTTCGCCGCGAAAGCCGTAGACGGTCCGCTTTCCCGCCAGCGCGACGAGATGCACCTCGCGGGTCTGTCCCGGTTCGAACCGCACGGCGGTGCCGGCGGCGATATCGAGCCGCATGCCGCGCGCTTTCTTACGCTCGAATTTCAGCGCCGGATTGGTCTCGAAGAAATGATAGTGCGAGCCGACCTGGATCGGGCGGTCACCGGTATTGGCGACCGAGAGCACGACCGTCTTGCGGCCAGCATTGAGCTCGATATCGCCGTCCTTGATGAAGAGTTCGCCGGGGATCATTGAAATGTGCTCCTACCTGATCGGCTCGTGCACGGTCACAAGCTTGGTGCCATCCGGGAACGTCGCCTCGACCTGAATGTCATGGATCATCTCGGCGATGCCATCCATCACCTGCGCACGGGTAATAACCTGCGCGCCGGACTGCATCAGTTCGGCCACCGTACGCCCGTCGCGCGCGCCTTCGACGATAAAATCCGAGATGATAGCGACAGCCTCGGGATGGTTGAGCTTGACGCCGCGCTCGAGACGCCGTCGCGCGACCATGGCGGCCATTGAAATCAGGAGCTTGTCCTTTTCGCGGGGAGAAAGATTCATGCGCGCACTCTGGTGTTAAAAAAATCGATCTTCCGTTTGAGCATGATCTTTTCCGAAAGCCGGTATGCACTTTTCGAGATCATGCTCAGTTAAGCCACAACCGCGGCAATGCCGAACCGCTAGCGCGGCCCAGCACCGCCATCATATCGGCGCGGAGCCGCGCCGCATCTTGGGCACAGAAGCGGGCCATTGCAAATCCATTCCATGCGGAGATGCCGACTTCACCGCCGAACGTTGGCGAGAGCTCGCGAATCCGCTCCACGAGCGTCTCGTCGCCGGGCACGATCAGCGCGGTACCGATCGCAACTCCGCCTTTGGCGATCGCCGGGCTTGCCAGTTTGCCACCGATATCGCCGTCGAGCCGGACGTTTTCAGCGAAAACGAGCTTGCCGCCGCGGCGCATCCGCCATCGATCGACAAACTCGCCCGCCTGAACCCGTTCGCCCATCGCAAGCCGGCCGAACACCACGATTTCGCAGAGCAGAAGCGAGGCTGTTTCGGACAGATCGATCTCGAAGCGGCGATGGATCCGCGTGCGGTCGAACAGGATGGTCTCCTGCGGCAACCACGACAAATGCGAACGGCCTTCGGCCTTGAGCGTGACATTCAACTCCGCCGGCGGACCCTTCGCGCGGTAGATTTTCTCGGCCGCCGCGGTCGTGACGGTCAGCCGCGCATCTCCGGCGCTTGCAATATTGATGTCGAAGCGATCGCCACCGGCGATCCCGCCCGCGGTATTGACCAGCACCGCCGAAAGCCCCGCATCCTCTGGCGAGGGAAAACGCACCCGAAGCGATCCCGCTTCGTGCAACTCACGACGGCGCGTCACGCCATCAACGTCGCTCACATCGAACCGTACCGCGCCCCTGGCCCGGTTGGCGGCGAAAATCGCAGCACTTTGAGATGTGGTACCGGTCTGCATCCGCCCAACTCTATCCCCACGGGACGTAACAGGGGCCCGCCGCACCACAGGCCTCTCTCACAAGGCCATTTGACGGCTGATTTCGCCCGGATCGAGATGGCTTCGATCGCAGGCATATTTCACGGCGCCCCGGTCCATGACCGCGAAATTGTCGCCGAGCTCGCAGGCAAAGTCGAGATACTGTTCGACCAGAACGATGGCGATGTTGCCGAGGCTGCGAAGGTAGGTGATCGCGCGGCCGATATCCTTGATGATCGAGGGCTGGATACCTTCCGTCGGCTCGTCGAGCAGCAACAATTTCGGCCGCATCACCAGCGCCCGCCCGATCGCCAGTTGCTGCTGCTGTCCACCGGAAAGATCGCCGCCGCGGCGGCCGAGCATCGATTGCAGCACCGGAAACAACGAAAAGACGTCGTCGGGGATGTTGCGGTCCTGGCGCGGCAAGGGCCCGAAGCCGGTCTTGAGATTTTCCTCGACCGTCAGCAACGGAAAAATTTCGCGCCCTTGCGGCACGAAGCCAATGCCTTTGCGCGCCCGTTCATAAGGCTTGAGGCCCGTGATGTCGGCGCCGTCGAAGACAATCGTCCCGCCGGAAATCGGATATTGTCCGACCATCGCGCGCAACAGGCTGGTCTTGCCGACGCCGTTGCGCCCCAACACGCACGTCACCTTGCCCGGCTCGGCCGAGATCGAGACGCCGCGCAACGCCTGCGCAGCACCATAGTAAAGGCTGATGTTGTCGACCTTCAGCATCGATCAGCGCCCCAGATACACTTCGACCACCCGTTCGTTCGCCGACACCTGGTCGATGGTGCCTTCGGCCAGCACCGTGCCCTCATGCAAACACGTCACCTTGACGCCGAGTTCGCGGACGAAGGTCATGTCGTGCTCGACGACCATCACGGTCTTGTCCTTGTTGATTTCCTTTAGCAGCTCCGCAGTCTGATGTGTTTCGACATCGGTCATGCCCGCCACCGGCTCGTCTACCAGCAGCAATTTCGGATCCTGGGCCAGCAGCATGCCGATCTCGAGCCACTGCTTCTGGCCGTGCGACAGGCTTCCCGCCAGCCGGCTGCGCGCATCCTTCAAGCGGATGGTCTCTAACACACGCTCGATCCGCTCGGCTTCGGCATTGCTGCCGCGCCAGAACAGCGTACCCTTGACGCTGTGATCGACGTTGAGCGCGAGCAGCAGATTGTCCTCGACGGATTGGCTCTCGAACACCGTTGGCTTCTGGAACTTGCGGCCGATCCCAAGCTCGGCAATCCGGGTCTCATCGAGACGCGTGAGATCCGTGACGCCGTCGAACAGCACGGTGCCTTCGTCCGGCTTGGTCTTGCCGGTGATGATATCCATCATCGTGGTCTTGCCGGCGCCGTTCGGGCCGATGATCGCGCGCATTTCACCCGGCTCGAGCGTCAGCGACAGATTATTGATGGCGTGGAAACCGTCGAACGAAACGTGCACACCGTCGAGATAGAGCAGCGCGGACGTCGCACGGGTATCCCTGACGTTCATCGCTCTACTCCGCCATATGAGGTTCGCTGACGCCGTCTTCGGCCGCCGCGCTCTCGGCGTTTGCGGTCAAACGCCTGGCTTTCCACGGCTCCCACCAGCTATTGAAGGTGCCGACGATGCCCTTGGGCAGGAGCAGCGTCACCAGGATGAACATGGCGCCGAGCATGAATAGCCAGTACGGCGCGAGCGGACCCGACGTGAAGTAAGTTTTGGCGTAATTGACCACGACCGCACCGAGCGCTGCGCCGATCAGCGTGCCACGGCCGCCGACGGCGACCCAGATCACGGCCTCGATGGAGTTTCCGGGCGCAAATTCGGACGG